>JBFIHP010000028.1:0-12153 GCA_041601735.1 Planctomycetota bacterium
GCGTGATCGTCGCTGAAGATGAAGATGATGTTCGGGCGCTCCTGCCCGGGCAGGGCGGCGGCGAGGAGCAGGACGATCGTGGCGATGAGGCGCGGGTCTTCGGTCATCGAACGGGGTCTCCCATCGCGGGGCTCCGACCGCCGCCCGAGACGGGCGCGCCGGCCGGGCCCGGCGTCAATCGAAGTACATCTTGCGGATCCACTCCGGTTGCCAGCGGTCCGGCTTGCGCTCGCGACCGGAGAGGTCGATCGCCATCGGCAGCGGATCGGCCACCCGGAGCGGCAGGTCGTCGCCCAGGCCGCGCTGCCAGCCGCGCATGAGTTCGGTCATGCGGGCGATGCGCTCCGCCTGCTCGGGCTCGCCGCCGAGGTCGCGCATCTCGTCCGGATCGGCCTCGAGGTCGAAGAGCTGGAGGTGGTCGATCTTCGGGTAGCGGATCAGCTTCCACCGGCCGTCGCGTACGGCGCGCTGGGTCGTGCCGTAGGCGAGGAAGATCGAGTCGCGGACGCCCGCCTTCTCGCCGGCGATGACGGGGCTCAGATCCCGACCGTCGAGAGCCGGGGGGCTCTTCGTCCCGGTCATCGCCGCGATCGTCGGGAAGAGGTCGAGGAGATAGGTGAAGGCCCGGGACTCCGAGCCCTTCGGGATGCCGGGTCCCTTGATGATGAGGGGGCAGCCCATGCTGTGCTCGTAGACGCTCTGCTTGCCGAGGAGGCCGTGGCTGCCCATCGCGAGGCCGTGGTCGGCGGCGTAGACGACGATCGTGTCGTCGGCGAAGTCGCTCTCCTCGAGGGCGGCGAGGATGCGGCCGATCTGGGCGTCGAGATGGCTGATCAGCCCGTAGTACTCGCAGAGCTGGTCGCGGATCACGGACTCCTCGCGCGGCCAGGCCGCGAGCTTCTCGTCGCGCACCTGGAGGTCGCCGATGTCGAAGGGATGCTGGGGGAGGAAGTTCGCGGGCAGCGGCGGCGGCGCGGCGTGGTACATCTCGCGGTAGGACCCGGGCGGCTGGCGCGGGTCGTGGGGCGCGCTGAAAGCGCAGTAGGCGAAGAAGGGTCGCTCGCCGTCGTGGCTCCCGAGGAATTCGATGACCTGATTCGCGAAGAGCTCGCTCGAGAACTCCTTCGCGACCCGCTTGTCGCCGAGCTTGCGGTGCTCGTCGAGGTCGTGGATCGGGACCAGGGTGTGGTCGCTCATGCCGCCGAGGAAGACACCGCGGCCGCGCTCGAAGCCTCGCTCGAAGGAGCGCGCGCCGTTGTGCCACTTGCCGGTGCCGAAGGTGAGGTAACCGTTCCTGGCCAGGACCTCGGGCAGCATCGTCACGCCCTCGAGATCGCTCGGGACGCGGAAGTAGGCCATGCCGCTCATCAGCATCGCCCGGCTCGGCAGGCAGACCGCGCCGTGCGGCGACCCCATGCAGTAGTTCGCGCGGAAGCTGAAGCCCTCCCGCGCCAGGCCGTCGATGTGGGGTGTCCTGATCTCGTCGTTGCCCCAGGCGCCGATCGTGTCGGGGCGCTGGTCGTCGGCGAAGAGGAAGAGGATGTTCGGGCGCGCGGGCCGGGCGCTCCCTCCGGCCTCGTCCTGCGCGCGGACGAGCTGCGTAAAGACGAGGCTCACAAGGAGCATCAGGGCGATGATCGAGCAGGGGCGGCGGATCTTCGTCGCGTCGTTCATCGCGGGATGCGCGTCCTCTTCATCGGCCATCTCGATCTGGACATGAGCGTCGATCCTACCAGGGAAGAGCGCGCTCCTGGACTGTCACGACCGCGGTTCTTGCCTTAGACTCTCCGGGATCAACGTGGTCTCGTTTCAGGACAGCCGATGCGCCCCGTCTCCTTCATCGCGCTCCGATCGCGGCTCCCGCGCCGATCCGCGCCGATCCTCCTCGTCGCGCTGCTGGCCTGCATCCTCGGCTCCTGCGCCTCCTCGAGCCCCGCAGGCGAGAAGGGGCCGCCGGACATCCTCTTGATCATGCCCGATCAGATGCGCGGCGACTGCCTGTCCGCGCTCGGACATCCGGTGCTGCGCACGCCGACCCTCGATCGACTCGCGAAGGAGGGCGTCCTCTTTCGCCGCGCGATCGCGACCGTTCCCTCCTGCATCCCGGCGCGCTACGCCCTGCTCACGGGCCTGCATCCCCAGACCAGCGGCGTCGTCGGCTACCAGGGCGCAAACGGCCGCGTGCTGCGATCGCCCGCCATGCCCGAGGTCCTGGCCGTCGCGGGCTACGAGACGGTGCTCGTCGGCCGCAACATGCACCAGCCTGAGGCGAGCGGCAGCTGCGGCTACCGGCGGCAGATCCTCGGCTCGACCTACGTCCACGACGACGACTACGACCGGCACCTGAAGGGCGCGGCGCCCGAGACCGGCGGCATCAAGAAGCTCATCGACGAGCTCGGCGTGACCACGAACTTCTGGGAGGCCGAGGCCTGGCCGCTGGCGGCGGAGCTGCACCCGACGGCCTGGGTCGCGACGCGCTCGCGCGAGGTCCTGGCGGAGACGCCGGGCGATCGACCGCTCTTCCTCACGGCCTCCTTCTACGCGCCCCATCCGCCGCTCTTCCCGCCGACCGAGGACTTCGAGCGTTACCTGGCGGCCGACCTGCCGCCGGCCGCGCGCGGCGACTGGGTCGAATGGGAGGCCCTGCCCGCGAACGACCCGGCGCGTCATCGCGTGCGCCTCGAGGGCGAGACCCTGCGGCGCGCCCAGGCCGGCTACTTCGGTCTGATCGAGCAGCTCGACCGCGAACTCGCGGCCCTGATCGACGACTTCAAGGCCCGCGCCCGCGCCGCCGGCCGCGACTGGGTCGTCGTCTTCACCAGCGACCACGGCGAGATGCTCGGCGACCACGGCTACTTCCGGAAGTGCGAGCCCTACGAGGGCTCGGCCAACGTGCCGCTCATCGTCGCCGCCTCGCGCGATCTCGGCTTCGCGGCCGGACGCCGGGTGGACCGTCCGGTCTGCCTCGAGGACATCATGCCGACCCTTCTTTCGCTCGCCGGAACGAAGAGCCCGGAGCCGGTCGACGGGGTCGATCTCGGGCCGGCCCTGCGGGGGGAGGACGCGACGATCCGCGACTGGCTGCACTTCGAGCACGCCCCCTGCTACGGCCGCGCGCAGGCCTTCCATGCCCTGAGCGACGGTCGCTTCAAGTATGTCTGGCGTCCCGACGACGGCGCCGAGCAGCTCTTCGATCTCGCGGCGGATCCGCGCGAGGAGCGCGATCTGAGCGCCGATGCCGCCGCGCGCCCGCTCCTCGAGGTCTGGCGCGCCCGTCTCGTCGAGCGCCTCAGGCCGCGACCGGAGGGCTTCGTCGCGAACGGCAGGCTCGTGACCGGGCGCCCCTATCCGGCGCTCAACGACGGCGTTCCCCGCGAGCGGCGCTGAGCGGACGTCCTCGGTTTCACGCCGACGCATCCCCGCGGCCATCGTGACCTCGGGGCCCGGAGGGTCTATCGTGGCGGGGGTATCCGAGGCGAGGATGGGTGGAGACGGCGATGCGAACGATGTGCTTGCTCCTGGTGATGGTCGCTGTAGCGGCGGGGCAGGGGACGAAGGCGGACTACGAGCGGGCGGCGGGGCTCGGGGCGGCCTGGCGCGGCAAGCTCCGGGAGTTCAAGCCCGCGCTCCGCTGGCTGCCGGAGGAGAAGGGCGTCGCCTGGAAGGACCCGGCCGGTGACGGCTGGATCGTGGTCGAGGTCGGCGGCGACGGCCCGCGCGCCGTCCCGGACCTGAAGGCCTTCGGTCTCGACGACAAACCCCTGCTGCTCGAGCCGCGCGACAAGTGGGGACGCAGCCCGCAGGGCGGCTCCGCCACCTCGATCACCTTCGAGAACCGGCTCGACCGGAAGGTCCGCCTCTTCTGGGTGGACGGCGGCGGCCGGACGAAGGCCTACGGCGAGATCGAGCCCGGCAAGTCGCAGACGCTCTCGACCTACGTCGGCCACGTCTGGCTCGGCGACTTCGCCGCCAACGACCTCACGGGGGTCTTCGTCGCCGTCGATTCGGCGGGCATCGCCCGCTTCGACGAGGAGTCGCGGCGGCTCGCCAAGGGCGAGCCGGAGAAGCCCAGGCGCTTCCGCATGAAGATCGTCGATCACGACGTCGTCGGCATCGACGCCCGCGGCCGTGAGTTCGAGATGACCGCGGACGGCACGGAGGAACGGCGCTACGGCCGGGCGCAGGCCTGGAGCCCGGACGGCAAGAAGGCGATCGTGCTGCGAACGCGACCGGGCGAGGGGAGGAGGATCCCGCTCGTCGAATCCACGCCTCGCGATCAGCTGCAGCCGAAGCTGCACTGGCAGAACTACGTGAAGCCCGGCGACCGCATCGACGAGCACGCGCCCGTCATCCTCGACTTCGCCAGGAAGAAGGTCGTCGAGGTGGCTGCCGAGCCCTTTGATGCGGCCTGGCGGATCGGCGACTTCCGCTGGTCGAAGGACGGCAAGGAGGTCTTCTGCCTCTACAACCGCCGCGGGCACCAGGTGCTCGCCGTGCTGGCGATCGACGCGAGGACGGGCAAGGTGCGCGACCTGGTCCGCGAGACGAGCGCGACCTTCATCGACTACTCGCAGAAGACGCTCCTGCGCTGGCTCGACGACGGCGACCGGTTCCTGTGGATGAGCGAGCGTGACGGCAACAACCACCTCTACCTCCACGACGCGAAGAAGGGCGCCCTCATCCGGCAGCTCAGCTCCGGCGACTGGCGGGTGCGTCGCATCGAGCACATCGACGAGGAGAAGGGGCAGATCTGGTTCACGGCGCTCGGCATCCGACCGGAGCAGGACCCCTACCACGAGCACCTCGTCCGCGTCGGCCTCGACGGCGAGGGGCTGACCGTCCTCACCGCGGGTGACGGGACCCATGCCTGGGAGTTCTCGCCCGGGCGCGAGCTGATCATCGACCGCTGGTCCCGCGTCGATCAGCCCGAGGTGACCGAGCTGCGCCGGGCCCGCGACGGCTCGCTGGTGGCGGAGCTCGGTCGCGACGACGCCGGGGCCCTCGAGGCCGCGGGCTTCGCCGCGCCCGAGCGCTTCACGGCGAAGGGCCGCGACGGCCAAACCGACATCCACGGGATCATCATCCGGCCCTCGAACTTCGAGGCGTCGCGGCGCTATCCCGTGATCGAGGCGATCTACGCCGGACCGCACGGCTTCCACGTGCCGAAGCGCTTCGGGCTCGGCATCCGGCAGCGGATGCTGGCGGAGCTCGGCTTCATCGTGGTGCAGATCGACGGCATGGGAACGAACTGGCGCTCGAAGGCCTTCCACGACGTCTGCTGGCGCAACCTGAAGGACGCGGGCTTCCCCGACCGCATCGCCTGGATGAAGGCCGCAGCCGCGCGCCATCCCGAGATGGATCTCGAGCGGGTCGGGATCTTCGGCGGCAGCGCCGGCGGGCAGAACACGGTCGCCGCGCTCCTGCATCACGGCGACTTCTACGACGTCGGCGTCGCCGACTGCGGCTGCCACGACAACCGCATGGACAAGATCTGGTGGAACGAGGCCTGGATGGGGGAGATGGGGCCGCACTACGCCGACAGCTCGAACGTCACGCACGCGGCGAAGCTCGGCGGCAAGCTCATGCTCACCGTGGGCGAGCTCGATCGCAACGTCGATCCGGCCTCGACCATGCAGCTGGTCGACGCCCTCATCCGCGCCGAGAAGGACTTCGACCTCGTCGTCGTGCCCGGCGGCGGGCACGGCGTCGGCGAGATGCCCTATCTCGTCCGTCGGCGCCAGGACTTCTTCGTCCGCGCGCTGCTCGGGCTCGAGCCGCGGCGCTGAGAGCTCCGCGGCCGACCCCAAGAGGCGAGCCGAACGCCCCGGTGGCTGAACGGGAGAGTGGAGGATGAGCAGAGCGAGAGGAGACGAAGGCGCGATCGGCTCGCTGTTGCGACTGCGCGAGCGGGTGGCGATCTGGTGCGCGACGCTGGCGCTGATCGGCGGGGCGGTCTTCCTCTGGGATCCGCCGGCCGAGGTCGTGGACGAGATCGCCTGGCATCGCGAGCTGGCCCTCGGTTGCGGCGTCTTCGGGGGCCTCATGTTCCTGGCCCTGGTCTTTCGCGGGCAGGCGGGCTATCGCCTGCGCGCCCTGCTGCTCGTCTGCCTGGCGGCGGTCGTCGCTGCGGGCCTGCTCTGGTGGTGTCAGGGTGTGGCGCAGGACGTCTGGGCCCTGAAGCAGCGCGGCGAGATCCGGCGCGTGCAGGTCGTCGGCAGCTCGATGAAGCACAACCCGAAGACGAAGAAGACCACGCAGCTCGCCAGGGTCTCGATCGACGGCGCGATCGTCTCGGTCGAGTTCGGGCGCCTGCCGCGGCGAGGGGAGTGGGTCGAGGTGCTGACGGCGCCGGATCGTCCGGACGCAGCGGTGCCCGCCGCGGTGAAGAAGGACTGGCTGGCGCTCCTCGACGCCAAGATGGGGATCTGGATCGGCCTCCTGGTCGTGTTCGCGCTGCTCTTCTGCGTCGTCTCCCTGCCGATCAATCTCTGGCACGTCCTCGCGGGCGCGCCGCGCGGCACCGACCCCGACGCGCATCGCCCCTGAGCTCGCCGGACCTCGCCCCGGAGCCCGACCCCTCGACGGGGAGTCCTGCATTTCGCTAGCCGGCCTTGTGCAAATCAGTCCGCCGCGACGCGAAGTCACGATCGGAGGACCGCCCGCCGCGGGCGGTCCGAAGCTCGTCGTTGCGCAGGCTCCCGGCGACGGTAGTCTGGATGGCAGATCCGCCGGAGGACCGTCATGAAGGTCCTGCTCCTCTATCCGCCCTTCCCCTCGACCTTCTGGAGCTTCAAGCACGCGCTGAAGTTCGTCCGGAAGCGGGCCGCCTTTCCGCCTCTCGGTCTGCTCACCGTCGCCGCGATGCTGCCCTCGTCCTGGGAGCTGCGCCTGGTAGACGGCAACGTGCGACCGCTGCGCGCGGCCGATCTCCGCTGGGCCGACATGGCGCTCATCAGCGCGATGACCGTGCAGCGCGAGCAGGCCCGCGAGATGATCCGGCGCTGCAAGGAGGCGGACCTGCGCGTCGTCGCCGGCGGTCCCCTGTTCACGATCGAGCACGAGCGCTTCCCCGAGGTCGATCACCTCGTTCTGGACGAGGCCGAGACGGCGCTGCCGGCCTTCCTCGCCGATCTCGAGCGCGGCGAGGCCGGCTCCGTCTATCGCGCGGGCGGTCACCCCGGACTGGCCGAGACGCCGGCGCCGCGCTGGGATCTGGCCGAGATCTCCCGTTATGCCACGCTCAGCATCCAGTACTCGCGCGGCTGCCCCTTCTCCTGCGACTTCTGCAACGTCACGGCGCTCTTCGGCCGGCGCACGCGGTCGAAGCCCACGGCCCGGGTCCTTGCCGAACTCGACGCCATCCACGCGCTGGGCTGGCGCGGCGCCATCTTCTTCGTCGATGACAACTTCATCGGCGATCGCAGGAGGGTGAAGACCGACCTGCTCCCGGCGATCGCGCGCTGGCGGGCCGACAAGCCCGGCATCAGCTTCCTGACCGAGGCCTCGATCGATCTCGCCGACGACGAGGAGCTCATGCATGCGATGGTCGCCGCCGGCTTCGACACGGTCTTCGTGGGCCTCGAGTCTCCCGACGAGGCGAGCCTCGGCGAGTGCAGCAAGACCCAGAACCGGAATCGCGATCTCGTCGCCAGCGTCCGGTGCATCCACCGGGCCGGCCTGCAGGTGCAGGGCGGCTTCATCGTCGGCTTCGACAACGACTCGCCCTCGATCTTCGACCGTCTGACCGCCTTCATCCAGGAGAGCGGCATCGTCACCGCCATGGTCGGCATCCTGCAGGCCCTGCCCGGGACCAGGCTCTTCGCGCGCATGGACGAGGCGGGGCGGCTGCGCGGGGATTCCAGCGGCGACAACGTCGACGGCAGCACCAACATCAGGACGAAGATGCGGGCGAGCCGGCTGCGCGCGGGCTATCGCCGCGTCCTCGATCATCTCTACTCGCCCCGGCAATACTACGACCGCGTTCGCCGGTTGCTGCGCGACCTGCCCGCGCCCCCGCATCTGAGACCACTGACCATGCGCGACCTCAGCGCCGTGCTGCACTCCTTCGTTCGCCTGGGCCTGATCGGTCGCGAGCGCTTCCAGTTCTGGGGCCTCATCCTGTGGACGGCCCTGCGCTGTCGCCGGCAGATGCCCCTGGCGATCACCCTGGCGATCTACGGCCACCACTTCCGCAAGGTCGCGAGGCAGCACGTCGGGCGCTGAGGAGCCGCGGAGGGCGGCGGCCCGAATCCGAGCCCGGGCCCCTCCCGAGCTGGGTGATGTGCCCTGGGGCGGGCGATCTCACCCCTGCGACATCCTGGCGTCGAATGGGGGGCTGATTGCGACCCGGCTGAACGCGAACATGGCATTGCGGGTCGAGCCTCCGATCGACCCCGCCGACCGGAGCGCTCGATCCGAGAGGACTCTCGGAAACTGCTCCCCGCCGACCATGGGCGCGCAGCCCCACGATCGGAGTCGTTGCCGGAGACCCGGACGGCGATGGCCGGAGATCGACGGTCGCCGGCTCGTCTCCCGGCCGCCCACGCGGATCGGTCGCGACCGATTCCCGAACTCCGACTCCTTCATCCGGCGGTCGCCCACGACCCGAGAGGCGGGAAAGGAGAAACGCCATGAATCGCGCAACAGCCCTGGCGCTGTTCATCCTGGTCGGAGCGGCCTCCCTCGCTCCGGCTCAGCTCATCGTCAACCCCGCGAACGGGCACAGCTACACCCTGACCTCGAACCCCTCCAACGTTTTCACGGCGCGCGCCGAGGCGGCCGCCATGGGCGGTCATCTGGCCGTCATCAACGACGCCGCCGAGAACGCCTGGCTCGTCTCCCAGTTCGGCGCCTACGTCCCGGCCCTGTGGATCGGCCTCAGCGACGAGATCGTCGAGGGCGTCTTCGTCTGGGACAACGGCGAGCCGGTCACCTACACGAACTGGTTGCCGAACGAACCGAACAACGCGGGAGGGAACGAGGACTACGTCGAGTTCAGCACGCACTCGTTCTCTCTGGGCGGTTGGAACGACAACTCCTCCAACCAGTTCTTCCGCGGCATCATCGAGATCCCGACCAACTGGCTGCCGGGTTCGGGCGAGGACTTCATCCTGGCGAGCGGGTTGAACGCCGCGCCCTCGCAGGCCGACGTGGGCCTCTTCGCCGCGGCGGGCGATTCCCTTGCCCTGCTCCTCGCGTCACCGCTGGGGGCCTACGACGGCACGACGCCGATCCTCTACTGCCAGCTCTACGAGTCCGGCATCCTGCCCTTCCCGCCGGCCGGCTATCCGGAGGTCCACCTCGACTTCGCGCCCGGTGCCTACTTCAAGGTCATGGTCATCCACACCGGGATCGGAGCCGTGCCGCCGCTGGACCTCTTGCCGCCCGGAGGCATGAGCTTCAGCGACGTCGTTCCCCCCGGTCTCGGCGGTCTTCATCTCATGATCCAGGGCTTCAGCATGGCGCCCAGCACGAACATGGGCAATCCCTGGTTCACGGCCACGGCCGCGCGGGCCGTTCACTTCATCTGACCCCAGATTCGGAAAGGAGAATGACCATGAAACGTACGACCGTCCTGGCGCTGATCCTCCTGATCGGCACGAGCGCGAGCATCCCGGCTCAGCTCATCGTCAACCCGGCGAATGGACACAGCTACATGACGACCTCCGGCATCCTGAATCTCCCCGGCGCCCGCGCCGAGGCGGCCGCGGTCGGAGGACATCTGGTCGTCATCAACGACGCCGCCGAGAACGCCTGGGTCGTCGCCAACTTCCAGAATGCCGGATCTTCGGTCTGGATCGGACTCAGCGACGAGCTGACCGAGGGCACCTTCCTCTGGGACAACGGCGAGCCCTTCAGCTACTCCAACTGGGGCCTGAACGAGCCGAACAACTTCGGCGGCAACGAGGATCACGTCGAGATGGTCATCTCCGGCGGTCAGCCCGGCGTCTGGAACGATCTCACCTACACGATCAATCGCCGCGGCATCATCGAGATCCCCAGGAACTGGCTGCCGGGTTCGGGCGAGGACTTCATCCTGGCGAGCGGGTTGAACGCCGCGCCCTCGCAGGCCGACGTGGGCCTCTTCGCCGCGGCGGGCGATTCTCTCGCCCTGCTCCTCGCGTCACCGCTGGGGGCCTACGACGGCACGACGCCGATCCTCTACTGCCAGCTCTACGAGTCGGGCATCACGCCCTTCCCGCCGTTCGGCTACCCGGAGGTCCACCTCGACTTCGCGACCGGCGCCTACTTCAAGGTCATGGTCATCCACACCGGGGTCGGCGCCGCGCCGCCGCTGGACCTCTTGCCGCCGGGAGGCATGAGCTTCAGCGACGTCGTTCCTCCCGGCCTCGGCGGACTCCATCTCATGATCCAGGGCTTCAGCCTCGCGCCCAGCACGAACATGGGCAATCCCTGGTTCACCGCCACGGACGCCCGCGCGATCCACTTCATCTGAGGTCGCGCTCGTCCGGTCGAGCGCCGGACCCTCGCGGCCCGGGACCGGACGCGTCCGTCGCGGAGACCTCCGGTCGAGAAGGCGAAAAGTCTCGGGGGGACAGTCCGGTCCGGGTCGGCGTCTTCGGCAATTCCTCATGATCGCTTTCAGGAGCCCTCGGTCGTGTCAACCAGGGCTTGAACGAGGACGTATCAGGAGCGTGTGCCGGGAAGCCCGCCCTCGCCGTGGACGCGGGGTCAAGGACCAAAAGGACGAGACGGAGAACCGGATGAACATCGAGCAACGCGTGGAACTGGAACGACGGCTCGCTCTCGAGCCGAGAGGCGGCGCGACGGGAAGTGATCGCGTGTTCATCGAGAACGCGATCCTCGAGACCAGGCTCGAGTCCGACGACGAGGAACTCGACGACCTCCTCTCGCTCATCGATCGCCCCCCGGTGCGGGCTCCGAACCGCAGAGCCGCGGGGAGCCGGATGTCCGACCTGCATCCGCCCCACGACGCCGGCCTGGAAGCCTTCATCGACTGGTACTGCGGGCGGCGCGGCCTGCCGGCCGACTGAGCAGGCGCTTGACGCGGCTCAGTTACCGAGCGGGACCTCGAAGCCGATCAGATCGCGCAGGCGATCGCTCATCGCCCTTGATTCCGGCGCCGCTCGCCGCTCCTTCAGGAGCGCGCTCCCGAGCATCCTGAGAGCCCGGGCCGTGCGCTCGACGACGAGACTCGTCGTCCGCGACCGCCAGTCGGTCTCGGCCGTGGCCGCGGCGAAGCCCGCGATCAGCGGTCGGAGCGCCAGCCGCAGGAGCGGCCTCCCCGCGACATTCCGCGCCCAGCCCGGACCGCGCTCGTAGTAGAGCCGCACCAGCGCCCGGCCGTCCTCGCTCGCCATCAGCGCCTGATCGCGGAAGCGCCGGAGGCGATCGAGCGCGCGGTGATCGCGATCTCCGAAGACCGCGGTGGCGACGAAGCAGGCCCGGAGCTGCGGAAGCTGCCGGTACATGTCGAGGTACTGCGCCTTGTGCGCGTCGGTCCAGCCCTGATCGAGCGGTCCGGTCTCGAACTTGCCCTTGCCCTGGTCCTGATCCTCGTCGGGTGGGGGCGGCGGCGGCTCGAACTTCGCCCGGCCGTCCTTCTCGTCGAGGCGCAGGAGGCCGCGGAAGACCTCGATGTTGCCGCCGGCTTTCGGGTCATTCAGTCCCGCGCTCTCGTGGGCGGCGAGGGCGTCCTCCATGCGCCAGTAGGTGGCGACGATCTTCATCGGGAGCGGCAGCGTTCCCTTGAACCGGGTGATCGTGCCGTCGTCGTTCGGCTGCTCGCCTTCGAGGTGCAGGGGAACGACGATCTTCTCGCCCGGGTAGAGGATGGCGCGATAGGCCGGCAGAAGGGCGGTCGCCTCGACCTCGAAGTGCAGAAGCCGCGGCTTGCCGTCCTGGTCCGTGTTCATCTCGAACTTGAAGTCGGAGGGCAGGAGCGACGCGAGGAAGTCCTCGTCGCTCTGGTCGTCGGGCTTCTCCTTCGTGAGGGTGAGCTTCGCCTGTTCGCAGACGACGTGGAGGAGCGAGGGGAGGATTCCCAAGCCCGTCGGGTTGGCCGCGCCGGCATCCTGCCGGGGCAGGGCCACGCCGCCGTCGTCGTAGAAGAGCCCGCCGCCGCCGTCGAACTTGACCGCGGTCTCGAAGCCGCCGCGCTTCAGGGCGGCC
>JBFIHP010000029.1:0-12113 GCA_041601735.1 Planctomycetota bacterium
GGCCGCGCGACCGAGCCCCGGCCGGTCGTCGGCCATGATGGTCTTCAAGGTGTCCTTCAGGAAGACGAAGCAGTCGTCCGTCGTCTGGATGCGCTTGTCCTTGTAGGCGGCCTGGACCTCCTCGACGATCTTCTGGACCGTCTTCGGCCCGATGTCGGCGGAGTAGAGGTACTCCTCCATGTCGTCGATGGTCGCCTGATCGAGGGCGCGGCCGAAGGGCATCACGGCGCGGAGTCCGCCGAGGATCTTCTCCTTGGTCTTCTGCAGGCTGGCCTTGAGCTTGTCGGTGAACTTCTTGAACACGGCTCAGTCCCCGGTCTTGTCGCGCTTCTTGCTGATCGTGTCGAGCACGCCGTTCACGAAGGCGCCGGAGGCGGCCGTGCTGAATCGCTTGGCCAGGTCCACGACCTCGTTGATGGTGACGTTCGCGGGGATGTCCTCGCGATGCAGCAGCTCGAAGCTGCCCAGCAGCAGCAGGCAGCGGTCCACGACGGGCATCCGTCGCCAGGTCCAGTTCTTCGTCGAGGCCTCGACCAGCTCGACGATCTCGCCGCGCGAGTCGAGCGAACCCTCGCAGAGCTCCCGGGCGAAGTCGATGACCTCGGCGTTCTTCTCCTGATCGCGCGCGAAGGCCTCGAAGCCCTCCATGTCGAAGGTCGAGGCCAGATCGCGGCTGAACAGGTACTTGAGGGCCAGTTCGCGGCCGAGCGTCCGCTTTCTCAACCGCGTTCTCCCGCCGGACGCCGCAGGAGATGGTTCAGGCGAACCATCTCGACCGCGGCCAGCGCCGCTTCGAATCCCTTGTTGTCCGGTCCCTCGCCCGCGCGCTCGGCGGCCTGCTCGATCGTGTCCACGGTCAGGACGCCGAAGATGAAGGGCTTCCGGCAATCGAGGGCCGTCCGCCCGACTCCCTCGGTCACCGCCTTGCAGACGTAGTCGAAGTGCGCCGTGTCGCCGCGGATCACCGCGCCCAGGCCGATGACCGCGTCGCAATCGTCGCGCTCGAGCAGGGCCTGTCCCACGAGGGGAATCTCGACGGCTCCCGGCACCCAGGCGACCGTTCGGTCGAAGTCGCGGACTCCGACCTCGGCGAGGCCGCGCAGGGCCCCGTCCAGGAGCGGGCGGGTGACGAACTCGTTGAAGCGCGCCACGACGATGCCGATCCTTAGACCGTCGCCGTCGAGGGGGCCCTCGAGCATGGGCATGATCGAATCCTCGAATCCTCGGTTGGGGGCGGATCCTAACGCCCGTCGCCTCGGCCCCCAACCGGCCGAGGGGCCTCCGATCAGAAGGGCTCCTCGACCGGAAGGGCTCCGGTCGTCGGAGTCTCGGTCTCGTCGTCCGCGGTCCGTCCCGAGCGGCCGACGAGGAGCTTGCCCAGGTCGAAGAGGGCGCGGCGGAGGTCGTCCAGCAGCGTGTAGACGATGGGGACCACGATGAGCGTGGCCAGGGTCGAGACCGTGAGCCCGCCGATGACCGCCCGGGCGAGCGACTTGTAGGAGATGAAGGACCCGGAGGACTGGGCCAGGGCCATGGGAATCAGGCCCACCACGGTCGTGGCCGTGGTCATGAGGATGGGGCGCAGCCGGCGCCGCCCGGCCTCGACCAGGGCCTCGGTACGGCAGCGGCCGCCGAGAGCGATGCGATGGGCCGCGTCGAGGAAGACGATGCCGTTGTTGACCACGATGCCGATCAGGACGATCGCTCCGATCATGCTCATCATGTCCACCGGGGTCCCGGTGAAGGCCAGGAACCAGTAGCCGCCCATGAGAGCGAAGGGGATGGTGACGAAGACCGCGAGCGGCAGCACGACCGACTCGAAGAGCACGCCCATGAGCAGGAGGATCAGGATGCCGGCGAGCAGGCCCGTGCCGCTGATCTCGCGCATCTCGCCTTCGAAGTCCTCCTCGCTGCTCTCGCTCCAGCTGTAGCCCTCGGGGAGTCGGTAGTCCGCCAGGACCGCGCCGATGGCCCGCGCCAGCTCCGGGCTCTTGCCCTCCAGGGTCTCGATCTTGAGCTGGATCGACGAGCGCCCGCCGTTCTTCCGGATCTCGCCGTAGCCCTTGCCGTAGCGCAGATCGGCGACGTTGGCGAGGGGCTGGAAGCCCGTGCCCCCGTCCCAGATTGCCATCCGCTCGAGGTCCGCGATGGTCGCCGAGGAGGCGTCGGCGAACTCGATGATCATGGCCATCTTCTGATCGCCGAAGTGGAAGTCCGGGAGGCGCTGGCCGCGGATACCGTACTGCACCGTTCCCATCAGCACGCGCGGAGCGATGCCGAAGAGCTGCATGCGCTCTCGATCCGGCTCGATCACGATCTCGTCGGTGGCCTCGGCGACGCCTCCCGAGACCCGGGTCACGCCCTCGAGAGCGCCAAGGCCGTCCTTGAGGTCGAGGCCGATGCGATCGAGATCCTCGAGCTCCGGGCCGAAGATCGACACCAGGTAGGAGCTCTCCTCGTCGTTCTGCCGGTCGATGCTGGCGGTCGCCCGGACGCCGGGGATCTTCGGCAGCGCATCCGATAGGCGCTTCACCACCTCTTTCGTGTAGTCGGGATCGTCGTTCTCGAGGCCGGCGAATATGGTGCCGCCCTGTTCGTCGAAGAAGAGCCAGGAGAAGGTGAAGCCGTCTTCCTCCCAGCGGTCTTCGAGCGCCGCGTAGAGCCGCTTGAAGACGACGTTGGCGTCCGAGAGCGTGTAGTTCGAATCGAGTTCGACGCCGATGCGGACCCAGCCGCCGGACTCGTCCATGCTGCGCACCATCTTGGCGTCCTTCTGGGCGATCCCGGTCAGGATCCCGGCGGAGCCGAGGGCGATGAGGAGGGCGATCAGTCGGTGCGAGAGCGACCAGCGCAGGAGCCGGGCCTCGAGGCCCTCGACGGCCGCGAGCACCGGCTTCATCGCCTGTGCCGCCAGGTGAAGCGGGACCAGGGGAGCCAGCGCGAGGGCCCGCAAGAGCCCCAGTTCGCGGTCGCGGCCGGCGAGCCTCGTCAGGGCGCGCTCGATCATGCCCCGGCTGTCGTTGCGACCGCCGTCCCGATAGAAGACCACGGTCGCGAGCGGGATGAAGAGGAGCGCCACCAGAAGGGAGGCGAGCACCGAGAAGCAGACCGGGAGGCCGATCGCCTTGGTGAAGAAGGCCGCGTCGGCGTTGCCGTCCATGAAGATGAGCGGGATGAAGGCGACGACCGTCGTCAGCGTGGCCATCGTGACCGCGAGCGCCACGTCGGCCGTACCCTCCAGCGCGGCCTTGCCCGCGCTCAGCCCGTCCAGACGCTTCCGGAAGATGTTCTCGACGACGACGATCGAGTTGTCTACCAGCATGCCGATCGCGATGGTGATGCCCATCATGCTGAGCAGGTTGAGCGTGCCGTCGCCGAAGTAGAGGCAGCCCATCGTGATCAGGAGCGAGCTCGGGATCGCCAGGGTGATGACCAGGGTCATCCGCACCCGGCGCAGGAAGATGAACAGCGGCAGGATCGCGAGCAGGCCGCCGATCGCCGCGGCCTTGACCAGGGCTCCCAGCGCTCTTTCGACCACCCGGCCGAAGTCGCGCTCCTCGGGCTGGAACCACTCCCAGGGCTGTTCCTGCACCCGAGCATCGACCTTGATCCGCTCCTCGAGAGCTTCGCGCACGCCGCGGCAGACCTCGACGGTGTTGGCGCCGGCCTCCTTGTTGACCGAGAACCAGACGGCGGTCTTGCCGTTCAGGCGAAAGACGTAGTCGCGCAGGGCCTGGGCCGCGACGATCTCGGCGATGTCGTCGAGCCGGAGATCCTTGCGGATGGGGTAGGCGCGGAGCTCCTCGATGTCGCGGAAGCGTCCGAGAGACCTGAGGTAGAAGTAGCGTCCGCCCTCGCGTACGCGGCCGCCGACGATGTCGCGATTGTCGCCGCCGAGCACCTGCGCGATCTCGAAGAGCGAGACGCCGTTGGCCGCGGCGCGGTCGCGATCGACGAAGATGCGAATCGTCTCCTCGACGATTCCCTGGGCCGAGACCCGGGCGACACCATCGACCGCCTCGACCTTCTTGATGATCTTCTCGTCGATCAGGAACGAGGTGTCGCTCTCGAAGGGGCCGTCGAGGAGGATTCCGAACTGCATGGCGGGCAGGTCGGTGTCGAGGTTGAAGCGGAAGGTCCGGTACTCCTTCACGTCGTCCGGCCAGGAGAGCTTCGCGACCTCCATCAGATCGCGCACCTCGGCGAAGGCTTCGTCGGGATTGCGGTCCTTGCCGAAGGTGATCGAGATCCTCGAGCTGTCCTTGGCCGAGGTCGTCCGCAGTTCCTCGAGCCCGGAGATCTGACGCAGGACCTCCTCCGTGGGCCGCGTCACCTGCTCCTCGACCTCGATGGGGTTGGCGTTCGGCACCGGGATCACGATGGTGACGTTGCTGTTGACGAAGCCGCGCGGAAGGAGCTCGAGCGGGATGCGGCTCGTGGCGAGGAAGCCGATCAGGACCGTCGAGCAGAAGAGCATGAGGACGGTCACGGGCCGGGCCAGGGTCGCCTTGACGAAGCCGGTCATGCCGTTCATGCCTCGTCCTCCTCGCCACGGAAGCGGTCGCTGATGCCGTGGGCGAGCGAGTAGACCACCGGGATGATCACGAGGGTGAGCAGTGTGCTCGAGCTGAGACCCGCGATCACGGTGACCGCCATCGGCACCCGCATCTCGGCGCCCTCGCCGGTCGAGATCGCCATCGGCACGAGACCGAGGACCGTCGTGAGCGTCGTCATGAGGATGGGGCGCAGGCGCTGTTCACCGGCGGTGACGATGGCCTCGTGCTTGTCCATGCCGCGGCGACGCAGCCGCTCGATGCGGTCGATGAGGACGATCGCGTTGTTGACCACGATGCCGGCGAGCATGATCCCGCCGATGAAGACGACGACGCTCGCGGCGATCCCGAGCCAGAGCAGCGCGAAGACCGCGCCCACGCCGGCGAAGATCGACGAGACCATGATGATGAGCGGGTCGAGCAGCGACTCGAACTGCGAGGCCATCACGATGTAGACCAGGACGAGCGCCAGCGCCAGCGCGAAGAGCAGCTCGCGCGTCGATCGCTCGGCCTCCTCGGACTGCCCCGAGACCTCGACCGCCACCCCGCGGAAGTCGCCCGGGCGTTCGCTCCGGACTTCGGCCACCGCCGCGCGGATGCGGGCCGCGGCCGTCTTGAGATCGATGCCGTCGTTGGTGGCGGAGAGCACCACCGAACGCTGACCGCCGATGCGGCGGACCTCGGCCGGGCCGCGACCCTGCACGATGTCGGCGACCTCCGCGAGCCGCACCGGCGCCGCGCCGGCCAGGCCGACCTCGATGTCGCCGAGCGCCGCCGTCGAGCCGATCCGCTCCTCGGGGATCTTGACCAGGACGTCGATCTTGCGCGCCTCACCGGGGACCGAGTAGCGGGTAGGGATGACGCCCTTGATCTTGTCGCGGAGCTGCGTCGCGGCGTCGGCGAGGCGCAGTCCGCGCTCGGCCAGGCGAACGCGGTCGTACTCGATGACGTACTCGGGACTGCCCTCCTGGATCGTCGAACGGACGTCGTCGAGGCCGTCGATCCGGCGCATCGCCTCCTCGATCAGCCGACCGACCCGGTCGATGCGCTCGAGGTCGTCGCCCTTCACCTGCACCTCGATGGGGTTCTTGAAGGTGAAGAGCTGGGGCGAGTCGAAGGCCAGCTCCGAGACCTCCGCCATGCGACCGATCTCCTCGCGAAGGACCTCGATGACCCGCTGCTCGGCCCGTGCCATGTCGGGTTCGATCGGGAGCGTGAGGTAGATCTTCGCGGTGTGCGGCCCCTCGCCGGCGGGCGCGATCTCGTCGCGGGCGACCCCGACTGCCGAGGCGTGGCCGAGGAGGACGATGTCGCCGCGGTCCTTCCAGGCCCGCGTGATACGATTCTCGACGCGCTCGGTCACCGCCGCGGTCGTCAGGAGTGAGGTCCCCACCGGCTGCGGCGCCTCCACGATCAGCTCGCCCGAGTGGAGCTCGGGAACCAGATCGATCCCGACGTCGTCCAGCTTCGTCCAGGCCAGGAAGGCGAGTGCGATCGCCGCGGCCACGACCAGCAGCCTCTGCGCGAGAGCTCCCCGCAGCAGCAGGGAGTAGCCCTTCTCGATCAGCGAGTAGCCCTGGTCGAAGAGGTACGCGAGCGGCGCGAGCAGCAGGGCGAGTCCGCGTCTCGCAGCGGCCAGGACGAGGCCCAGGGCGATCATGGTCGCGGCCGCGATCGCGAAGACGATGCGCCCCGCCAGCTCGAGCAGGAGGGCGAAGACGAACCAGAGCAGGACCGGGAGCGCCGCGATGACGAGCGCCGCGCGGCCGATCGGCCCGGCGCGCCCGATGCGGCCGAAGTAGGCGGCCATCGACCCGACGGCGGTCGGGCGGGAGAAGAGGCGCCGGCGCAGGATCCGCCCCGACGAGCCCAGACGCTCGCGCAGACCGTCCGAGCTGCCCGCGGCTAGCTTCCGGGCGGCGAGCATGGGGATGAAGACGAGCGCCACCGTCAGCGAGGCCAGCAACGAGAACACGACGGTCAACGACTGGTCCTTGAAGATCTCGCCGGCGATGCCCTCGACGAAGACGATCGGAAAGAACACGGCGATCGTCGTGAGCACGGACGCGGTGACCGCGCCGGCCACCTCGCGGGTCCCGCGGATGGCCGCCCGGCGCAGGCCGTCACCTTCGCGCTTGCAGCGGTCGATCGATTCTAGGACCACGATGGAGGCGTCCACGAGCATGCCGATGCCGAGCGCGAGTCCGCCCAGGGACATGATGTTGAGCGAGACGTCGAAGCTCATCATCGGCCCGAAGGTCGCGATGACGCTGATGGGTATGGCCACCGCGATGATGGTCGTGGCGGTGAGGTCGCGCAGGAAGGCGAGCAGGACGGCGATGGCGACGATGGCGCCCAGGATGTCGGTCCACTGGACCTCCTTCACCGAGTTCTCGATGAAGCGGCTCTGGTCCGAGAGCAGTCGCACCGCGATCCCGGCGGGCAACTGATCGGCGAGCGCACGACCGGTCTTGAAGCCGCCGAGCGCGCCCGTGTCGCCGCCGTCGCCTCTCGAGGGCTCCGCCCGCGCGCGATCGCCGCGCAACTCCCCGCCGACCAGGTCGCTGCGCCAGCTCCGGCCGAAGACCCGCTCCTTGACCCGTTGCGCGACCGCGACGATGTTGGCGGAATCCTCCTTGTAGATGGCGATCTCGACCGAATTCTCGCCGTCGATCCGGGTGATGACGTCGGGCTCCTTCTCGGCGCGCTCGACGCGGGCGATGTCGCCCAGGCGGATCAGGGCGCCGTCGCGCTCGTCGATGACCAGATCGCGGATGTCCGCCACCGTCTTGAACTCGTTGAGCGTGCGCACGAGGTACTCGACGTCGCCCTCGCGGATCAGGCCGCTGGCGAGGTTGATGTTCTCCTCGGCCAGACGCTGCTGGATCTGGCCGATCGTGACCTGCAACCGGCGCAGCGCCTGCTCGTCGATCTCGACCCGGATCTCCGATTCGAAACCGCCGCGAACGCGCACCGCGGCGACGCCGGGAATGCTCTCGAGCTCCTTCTTCAGGCGCTCCTCGGCCTGGTAGCGGGTGCGGGTCAGATCGACGCTGCCGTGCAGGCCGAGACGCATGATCGGGTCGAGCGTCGGGTCGTATTTCAACAGGAGCGGCTTGCCGACGTCCTGGGGCAGGAAGGCGCGGACGAGATCGACCTTCTCGCGCACGTCCTGCGCGGCGAAGTTCATGTCCGTGTCCCACTCGAACTCGAGGATCAGGTCGGAGATGCCCGCGCGCGAGATCGACCGGAAACTGGTGAGGTTGCTGATGACGGCGAGGTTGCTCTCGAGCGGCTTCGTCACCAGCTCCTCGACCTCCGCCGGGGCGCTGCCGGGAAACTCGGTGCGGACCGTCAGCGAGGGATAGCTGATGCGGGGGAGCAGGGTGAGCGAGAGACGCTTGAACGAGATCCAGCCGAAGACCGCGACGGCGAGGAAGATCATGGTGACCGCGACCGGGCGATCGACCACGAGGCCCAGCAGGCCCGCCGGTTTGTCTTTCGGGTCGGCCATCGATCAGAGGTCCTCGGCGTCCGTCGCGGCTTTCGCGTCGGCTGCGGTGGAACTCGCCTCGGAGGCTTCTTCGGCCTCGCCCTCGAGCTGAACCTCCGCGCCGTCCGTGAGCTTGTCGAGACCGACGACCACGACGCGACTGGTCGCGTCGATCTCCGGTTCGCGGCCCTCGGGCGCCAGGTATTCGACGTTCTCGGCGTCCTGCAGCCCGCGTCGCAGGTAGACCTTGCGCACCCTGTTCCGGGCGCCGTCACGGTCGAGCACGAAGACGTAGGGACGGTTCCGGTCGAAGAGAAGCGCCTTCTTCGGCAGCAGGACGACCTGCTCGCGACGCTCGGTCTCGATGTGGCCGGAGACGAACATCCCCGGCCTGAGGGGCGGGCTGCCCTCCTCGAGCGCGATGCGCACCCGTACGCTGCCGCCGTCCACCTCGATCTCGGGTGCGACCTGGGTCACCCGGCCCTCGTAGCGGACGCCGGGATAGGATGTCGTCTCGACCCGCACGGGCAGGCCCAGGCGCAGGACCCGCAGGTCCTTCTCCGGGACCTTCGGCTCGATCACGAGGGTCGAGAGGTCGGCTATGGTGAAGGCCGGCTGACCCATGATCGCCTTCTGCCCGAGGCGGAGGTGGCGGCGGGTCACGCGGCCGCGGATCGGAGCCTTGATGCGGGTCCAGGAGTGATCGAGCTCCGCCTTCTCCCGGGCGATCCGGGCGTCCTTGACCGTCAGCTTGGCCTTGGCGATCTCCTCGTCCGCCTGACGAAGGCGCAGGGCGGCCTGTTCGCGCTCCGAGAGCGCGGTGGTGTGATCGTATTCGGCCTTCTCGCGATCCTGCTCCGCGATGGCCTTCTTCTCCCACTGGGCTCGGGCGCGATCCAGTTCGCTCTTGCGCTGGCCGAGGGTGTTCTCGGCGGCCGCGAGGCGCGCCTTGGCCTCCTCGCGCGAGAGCTCGGCGACCTCGGCGGCGAGTTCGGCCTGCTCGAAGGCGACCGCGGCCTTCTCCAGCGCGATGCGGGTCTGGTCGTCCTCGATGCGGGCGAGCAGGTCACCGGCCTCGACGTCCCGGCCCTCCTCGACGAGCACCTCGACCACGAGGCCCTCGAGCCTCGGCAGGACGTCGGCGCGCTCGAGCGCGCTGACCCGGGCGGTGATCTCGAGCCGCGCGGCGAGTTCGCCGAGCCGCGGAGTCACGGCCCGGACGAGCTCGACGGACTCCTCCTTCGCGCCGGCCTCGTCCCGGCCGGTCTCCGTCTGATCCGGCCGCCCCTGGATGCAGCCGGAGCCGAACAGGAGCATGATGAGGACCGGGATGATGAGGCTTCGCATGGCGGCTCTCTTCGGGGGCGGAACTCGCAGTCGAACAGCTGGAGCGGCGCGCGGTTACGTCCGCTCATCCTACGCGTGCCGCGAAGGCTTCGTTCAGCCCGCGCGGGGATTTGATCGGCACCGGCGATTGTGTGAGAATCGCCCGGTCCGAACAAGCGCTTGCGCCTGTTAGCCCTTCCGGGAAAAACCCTTATGACTGCCCGAACCGATCTCGCCGAGGATTCCTGGTCCCGCGTCCAGGCCGTGCGCGAGGAGTTTCCCGACATCCCGCGGGAGGCGGTCTTCAAGGAGGACATGCTCCGCCTCGGGATCGCCTTCTCGGCCGGCGCCCTCCGCGAGCACGCCTCCTACGCCCGCAAGTCCTATTTCATCTTCAGCTTCGATCGCCGACCGCTGGCGGAGCTCGGCGACGAGGCGAGACTCCACGCTCCGGAGGAGATCCGCATCCACGACGGTCCGGAAGGGCTCGCGCCCACGGTCGTCTCGGTCCGCAACGACCCGGATTCGCCCTATCGCGTCGTCGCGGTGCCGGAGGAGGAGGGCGGGGGTTGCCGGCTCGAGCTGGACGGCCGGGCCGTGGCCGAGGTCGAGTTCGCCCCGACGCCGCCCTATTACGGGATGACGACGAAGGACGGCATCCCGCTGATCGAGACCGCGCCCACGATCGAATGGGGCTACCTGCTGTATCTGACGGTCTTCCGCATGTGCCAGTACTTCGGCCGTGAGGAGGAGTGCCAGTTCTGCGACATCAACCACAACTTCCGCCAGCAGCGTGAGGACGAGCGGGTCTACAATGCCGTGAAGCCGATCGAGCGCATGATCGAGGCCCTCGGCCTGATCATCGAGTCCGGCGCGAAGGCCGAGGCCTACACCATCACCGGCGGCAGCATCACCTCCAAGCTCGAGGGGCTCGGCGAGGCCGACTGGTACATCCGCTACGCCGAGGCGATCGAGAAAGCCTACCCCGGTCGCTTCATCGGCAAGATGGTCATCCAGGCCCTGCCGCGCGGAGACGTCCAGCGCATCCGCGACACCGGCATCCAGATCTATCACCCCAACTACGAGATCTGGGACAAGGATCTCTTCGAGGCGATCTGCCCCGGCAAGAGCCGCTTCGTCGGTCGTGACGAGTGGATCGATCGCATCCTGGCGGCTGCCGAGATCTTCCCGCCCTATTCGGTGATCCCGAACTTCGTCGCCGGCGTCGAGATGTCGCGGCCCCACGGGTTCGCGACCGAGGAGGAGGCCTGGGCCTCCACCGGCGAGGGTCTCGAGTTCTTCATGAGCCGCGGCGTTCTCCCGCGCTTCACCGTCTGGTGTCCCGAGCCCTACTCCGTGCTCGGCGAGACCGGCGGGGGGCCGGCCTCGCTGCGCTACCACGTGGGCATGCTCCGCACCTGGCGGGACATCCACGAGAAGCTGGGACTGCCGGCGCCGCGCGGTTACGGCGAGCCCGGTCTGGGCAAGGCGGTGTTCTCGGTCTCGTCCTTCATGGACGTGATCCGGACCTCGAGCGGGGAGCCGAAGGCGTGATCTCCAAGGACGAAGCCCTGCGCATCCTGCACGAGTCGATTCCGGCTCCGGAAGCGACCGAGACCGTGGCGCTCGAGGCGGCGCTGGGCCGCGTGCTGGCCGAGGACGCCGTGGCCGACATGGACGCCCCGCCCTTCGATCGCTCGGCGATGGACGGCTACGCCTGCCGCGCCGCCGACCTCGCGGCGGCGCCGGTCGAGCTCGAGGTGATCGGCCTGGTGAAGGCCGGCGAGACCTTCGCGGGCCGACCGCGGCCCGGTTCCGCGGTCAAGATCATGACCGGCGCTCCCGTGCCGAAGGGCTACGACTGCGTCCAGATGGTCGAGCTGACCACCGAGGTCGGCGAGGGCCGCGTGCGCATCGAGAAGGCGGTTCCGGCCGGCGCCAACGTCGCGCCGCGCGGCGAGGACATGCGCGCGGGCGAGGTGGTTCTGGCCTCGGGCTGCGCCATCCGGCCGCTCGAGATCGGCATGCTCTCGACGGTGGGCAAGGCCGAACTGCGGGTTCACAAGCGCCCGCGGGTCACGATCTTCGCCACCGGTGACGAGCTGATCGCGCCGGGAGAGGGCAAGCCCGGGCCGGGGCAGATCCGCGAGTCGAACGGCGCGATGCTCACCGCGCAGGTGCACGCGCTCGGGCTCGGCATCGAGGCGCGTTTCGGCGGCATCGTTCGCGACGATCCGGACGCCACGCGGGCCGCGATCGAGAGCGGCATGGCCGGCGACGTCCTGATCCTCTCCGGCGGCGTGTCGATGGGCGACTACGACTTCGTCCATCACGAGCTGAAGGCCCGCGGCCTCGAGGTCCTGATCGAGAAGGTGGCCATCAAGCCGGGCAAGCCCCTGCTCTTCGGCAGCATCGCGAAGACCGACGGCAGCAAGCTCTGGGTCTTCGGCCTGCCCGACAACCCCGTCTCGTCCTACTGCACCTTCGAGCTCTTCGTCCGGCCCTTCCTGCGCGGTCTCATGGGCCGCTCCGGGCCGCACCTGCTCGATCTCCAGGCCCGCCTGGTCGAGGAGATGCGGGGCAAGGCCATCCCGCGTGCGCAGCACCTTCCGGCCCGCCTGACCTTCGGTCCCGAAGGGCTCGAGGTCCGACCGGTGCGCTGGAACGGCAGCGGCGATCTCCGCGGCATGATGGACGCGAACGCCTTCATCGTTGTCGAGGCCGGGGCGCAGCCGCCGGCC
>JBFIHP010000030.1:0-11977 GCA_041601735.1 Planctomycetota bacterium
GGCACTTTCCGCCGGGGCGCGGGGTGAGACTGCTGAGGTCCATGGCATCAAGATGCTCTCATGGGAGCCGAGAGAACGGTGTACTCGAAGGTCCGGGTTGGCGGCGCTCTCGGCTGGTCAGACGTCGGAATTCAGAGGCGAGAATCCAAGAAGGCAGCCGCTGCCGCGGTCTCCAAGGCACCCTAGGTCCGCTCGACTCCGGTCGTTGGCGGTCTTCCGACAGCACCTTCAGCCCGCGCTCCAGGCGCTCCGTCACTCCACCGCGGCTTCGACCGCCAGGGCGTCGGCGCCGGTCTTCGGATCCGCTTCCGCGACCGGCGTGATCGCCTCGTCGCGATACTCGAGCTTGCGCGGATCGGCGTGGATGCGCTTCTGGAGGCGCTCGAGCTTCCGGAAGTAGAGGTAGGCCGGGACATAGGTCGAGGCCATCTCCCAGACGCGACGCGGATAGAAGACGAGGGGGTTCTCCCGCGGCAGACCGTGCCGGCGCGTGGTGCGGACCTTGCGGCGCAGGAGCCCGCCCTGCAGCGGGTGGACACCCTCGAAGTGGTTGCAGCCCCAGAACTGCATCACCATCCGGGCGATGCGCTTCGCCTTGGCGCCGGAGGCTTCGGCCCGGCGCATGAGGGTCTCGATGTGTTCGGGCGTGTAGTAGAGATCCCAAGCCCGGGCGTAGATCCCGGCCAGCTCCTCCTTCGACATCTTCGGGTGCGCCGTGGTGACGTGCTCGAGGTCGTAGATGTTCATGTCCGGGTCCATGGCCACGCCGCTCTCGTGGAGCGCCTTGTGGTCGGCCGAACCCGGGAGGGGCGTGAGGACGAAGAACTCGAGCGAGTCGATCGGCAGCTCGCGCTTGATCGTCTCGATGTCGCGCGCGATCGACTCGGGCGTGTCGGCCGGGAACCCGAGGATGTAGCCGGCGTAGGTGAGGATGTCGTGCTTGCGCCACTCGAGGAGCATCGTGCGGTAGTCCGCGATCTTGTTCTGGCGCTTGTTGGCGGACTTGAGGTTCTCGGGGTTGATGTTCTCGAGCCCGAGGAAGACCCGGTTGCAGCCCGCCCTCTTCGCCTTCTCGACGAAGCGGGGAATGCGATGGCTCTGGGTGTCCACCTGGAGGGTGAACTTCGTGATGATGCCCTCCTCCTCGCGCAGCTTGATCAGGCGATCGAAGATCGGCTCCCAGTTCGCGTTGCGGGCGAAGTCGTCGTCGGTGATGAAATAGCGCCGACGCTTGAGACCGATGTTGGCCCGGATGATCTTCTCGATGTCGTCGGCCGAGCGGTAGCGCGACTTGCGGCCCTGGACGTTGATGATGGTGCAGAAGCTGCACTGGAAGGGGCAGCCGCGACCGGCATCGAAGCTCATGAAGCCCTTCTGATAGCGCGAGACGATTTCCGGCGGCAGATGCGGGACGACCTGGCCCTCGAGATCCGGAAGATCGGCGAGATGGTCGTAGACCGGCTCGAGCTTGCCGTCGAGGGCGTCACGCAGCAGCGCGTCCATGCGCCCCTCGGCCTCGCCGGCGTAGAGGGTGATGCCCATTTCCTTCGCCTCGACGAGGTCGGGCGGCGTCTCCTTCAGCATCGACATGCAGCCGCTGACGTGGAAACCGCCGATCACGACCGGTATGCCCTCGGCGCGGAAGTCGCGCGCGATGTCCACGGCCCTGGGAAACTGGTTCGACTGCACGCCGACCAGGAAGACGACGCCTTCGGCCTCCTTCAATCGCCGGATGATGTCCCGGGTCGGGACCACGGTGTGGTTCTCGTCGTGCGAGTAGACCTCGATATCGACGTCATCCCCCAGACCACGCCGCTGGGCGACGTCGAGCGCCAGGGCGTGGACCGAGGCGAGCGAGTTCGAAGGGATGTAGGCGATGCGCCACTGGATCACGTAGCCGTCGTCGTCGTAGTGCGAGGGCTTGATCAGCTCGACCAGAAAGCGGCGTCGGGTGCCGGGGACGGTCATCGTGGTCTCCGCGGTATCGGTCCCGTGGCGACGGAACCGCGTTCTTCGATGCCCATGCGACGCCCCTGTGGGCGCCTCGAGCCGGTGCCGGCTCGAGTCGATTCGTCGATCCTAACGGCAGCGGGGGCGGCTTGCGACCGCGAGCCCGGAAAGAGCCGAGATCCGGCCCTCCGCCCTTGTCGCAGCGTTTCCGCCGGTCACAATCCCGTCGTCTCTCCGGGCGCTCGTCCATCGACGAGGCCCCGATCGTCGCCGGAGCCGTGGCCATGGTCGCGGTCGCTGCCACCGACCAACTGCCCGATCGCCTCGCCGGCGAGATCGCCGAGCACGGCATCTCCGTGATCGACGGTTTCATCCCCCTCGATCTCGTCCGCGACCTGGCGCTCGAGAGCGACCGTCTGCTCGAGGCCGGTCTGATGCGACCGGCGCAGATCGGCAAGGGTCGCGGCCGCAGGCTCGATCGGGAGATCCGCGGCGATCTGATCGCCTGGTTCGACCCGGCCGCACCGACGGACTGCGGCGGCGCCCTCCTCGTCGAGGTCGAGCGGATTCGCCTCGCGCTCAACCGGCGACTCTTCCTCGGGCTCTTCGACTTCGAGGCCTGCCATGCCCGCTACCCGGAAGGCGCGGGCTATCGCCGACACCGCGATCGCTTCAGCCGCGAGGGTCGCCGCATCCTGACCCTCGTCACCTACCTGAACGAGGACTGGGTCCCGGGAGACGGCGGCGAACTCCGCGTCCAGCAGGGCGGCGGGCGGTCGCTGACGATCGAGCCCCGCGGGGGGCGCGCCGTGGCCTTCTTCAGCGATCGTTTCGCGCACGAGGTCCTGCCGGCGCGTCGTCCTCGACGGAGCGTCGCCGGCTGGTTTCGCGGTCGTCCCTGAGCTCCTCCGATCGGGCGCGGTCGATCCGCGCCCTGGGGATCGGCATTCACCTGCGCGGCCGAAGGGACTATCATCCGGCCATGAACGCCATCCGCATCAGTCCGGCCCTGGTCCTCGTCCTCTCGATCCTCGCCTGCAGCGGCAGCCGGGACGTCCCCGAGACGGGGCCCGCTCGCGCGGCGGGCACCGAGGACATCAACGCGAAGTTCATGGACCCGGACCTCGACCCCGAGGTCTGGAAGAACCGCTGGGAGGTGGAGAGCCGCGAGATCTACGTCGCGCGCGGCGAGATCGTCGCCGCCTTCGGGCTCAAGCCCGGCGACGAGGTCGCCGACGTCGGCGCGGGCACGGGGCTCTTCATGAAGCCCTTCTCGGAGGCGGTCGGCGACTACGGTCGCGTGCTGGCGATCGACATCGCACCTGGCTTCGTGGCCGAGCTTCGCCGTCGGGCGCGCGAGGAGGGCCTCGCCAACGTCGAGGCCCGCCTCTGCAGCATCGACTCGGTCGATCTTCCGGCCGGCGAGGTGGAGTTCGCCTTCGTCTGCGACACCTATCACCACTTCGAGTATCCCGAGAAGACCCTCGCCTCGCTGATGACGGCCCTGCGCCCCGGCGGGCAGCTCGTGGTGATCGACTTCGAACGCATCGAGGGCGTGTCGCGGCCCTGGGTGCTCGGTCACGTCCGGGCCGGCAAGGAGGTCTTCCGGGCCGAGATCGAGAAGGCGGGTTTCCGCTTCCTCGAGGAACGGAAGATCCCGGGCTTCCAGGAGAACTACTTCCTGCGCTTCGAACGGCCCTGACCGCGCGCGGCGGTCACCGGTCCCGGCAGGCGACTCATGCGGAGCTTCTGCCGGCGTCGAAGCACTGCGTTCGCGCGGTGCCGTCGAGCAGCTTGCCCGCGGCCTCGCGGGAGGAGCGCCGCTCTGACAGGGCGGCATTCGATGCTCCTGGGAATGCCGCTCGGTCGGAGCGCCGCTCCTGTGCTGCCTGTCCATCCGGTGCCTGCGCAGCGCGATGATGCGGAACGGCGGTGGCCCTGACGAGGCAAGGGCGAGAGAAGCCTCGGGGGCGGCGGTCAGCGCCGGCGGCGGGGCGCCCGGCGTTCGGAACTCTCGCCCGAGCGACTCGAACTCTTCTTGCTGCTCTTCTTTCGTCCCGGCGCGCCGCCGCCAACCGAGCGGCCGCCTCCACCACCGGGGCGACCGCCTCCACCACCGGGGCGACCGCCTCCCGAGCGACCGCGACCCACGCCGCGCGGGCCGCGCTCCTGCGGCGGACCGCTTCCCGGGCCGCCGGAGCTGAGCTGCCGCCGTGAAGGCGGCGGCAGGGTGCCGGTCTCGATCTTGGCGCCGATCTTCTTCTGGATGTCGCGGAGGTGTTCCTTCTCCTCGGGCGAGACGAAGGTCCAGGCATCCCCCTGCTTCGAGGCTCGCGCCGTCCGGCCGACGCGGTGGATGTAGTCCTCCGGCTGGGCGGGGCAGTCGAAGTTCACGACGAGCGAGAGCGAATCGACGTCGATGCCGCGCGCGGCCACGTCGGTCGCGATCAAGACGCGCGTGCGCCCGCTCTTGAAGGCCGCCATCGCCTTCTCGCGCTGGCTCTGGCTGCGGTTGCCGTGGATGCGCTCGGCCTCGATGCCGTTGCGGGTCAGGAAGGTGGCGAGGCGGTTCGCGCGGCTCTTGGTGCGCGTGAAGACGAGTACGGAATCGCCTTCGCGGTCGTCGAGGATATCGACCAGGATGCGCGACTTGCGCGCCTGCTCGACGAAGAAGACCCGCTGGCTGACGCCCGCCGCCGGCTCCTGCTTGCGCTCGACCGCGATCTTGACCGGGTCGATCAGCATCTCGTCGGCCAGCTTGGCGATCTCGCGCGGCAGGGTGGCCGAGAAGAACAGGGTCTGACGATCGTCGGGAACCCGCTTGAGGATGCGGCGCACGTCGGGCAGGAAACCCATGTCGAGCATGCGATCGGCCTCGTCGAGGATCAGGATCTCGACGTCGGAGAGATCGACGTAGGAGTGCTGCATGTGGTCGAGCAGGCGACCGGGGCAGGCCACGATCACCTCGACCTTCTTGCGGAAGGCCTGCTCCTGCGGCTTCATGCCGACGCCGCCGTAGACGGCGGCCGCGCGCAGCTTGGTGTACTTCGCGAGATCGCCCATGTCCTCGACGATCTGCGCCGCGAGCTCGCGGGTCGGAGTGAGGACCAGGACCCGCGGCCCGGTCAGATCCTCCTCGAGCAGGTAATCGAGCGTCGGGAGGAGGAACGCGGCGGTCTTGCCGCTGCCGGTCGCCGCGCAGGCGAGGATGTCGGCGCCGTCGAGGGCAGCCGGGATGGAGTCGTGCTGGATCGAGGTCGGGTTCTCGAAACCGAGGTCTTCGAGAGCCCGGAGGAGCTTCGGGTGAAGCCCGAGGGACTGGAATGTCATCTGGGGGAGGCCTTCCGCGCCTGAGCGCCGGCGCGGTCGGCCCTGTCGGTCACCGCGCGATTGGGAGGAGCGCGGGGTCCGTCCCCGCCATTCTCCTCCTCGGAGGATAGGAAGCCGCGGGCTCCCGCGCCAGACGTCGCGAGCTCTCCTCCTCCTTTGCCGGCGTCGCGAGGCCTCCGAGCGGCGACGATTCGGCGCGACCGGCAGCGATCCGGGCGCGCGACCCCGGGCGGCTGCGAGGAGGCTCCGCATCGCTTCCCCGGCCGCGCGGTCACGGCAGAAACCCCCATCGGGCCGCGACTTGGGCCCCCGGCTTTGATAACTTGTGCCGGTCGGGTCAGCCCTCCCGATTCGCGCCTCGTCCCGGACCAGGAGTCGCCTCCATGCGCGACCTGATGTCGATTCCTCTCGCCCTTCTCGTCGCCGCCACCCTGGCCGGGGCACAGACTCTCACCGTGCCCGGCAGCCATCCGACGATCCAGTCCGCCATCAATGCGGCCTCGCCCGGCAACCTGATCCAGGTCATGCCCGGGACCTATGCCGAGGACCTCGACCTGATGGGCAAGTCGCTCGTCCTCGTCTCGACCGGAGGCGCGGCGCAGACGACGATCCTCGGCAGCGGGACCGGCCGGGTGGTGAACCTGAGCGGCTGCGACTCCCTCACCGTCTTCGCCGGCTTCACCGTCAGCGGCGGTCAGGGGGGCATCCTGATCACCGGGACCTCGGCGCCGCTGGTCAGCCAGTGCCGCATCACGGGCAACCACAGCGTCGGACTCGAGGGCGGCGGCGGCATCCTGATCGAGGCCGCGGGCGGGGCGATCTCGGCGCCCGTCGTCCTCGACTGCGAGATCGACGGCAACACGAGCAACAACGCCGGAGGCGGCATCCAGGTCGACGTCCGCGACACGACCTCGGCCTGCAACCTGATCCTCAACCGGAACCACATCCACGACAACCTCGCGATCGGCGCCAACGGGAGCAGCGCCGGCTGCGCGGTCGGCGGCGGCCCCTGCGCCACGAGCGGCGGGGGCGGTCTCCACCTGTTCTCGCGCACCGGGTTGCCCGCGACGGGGACCATCTCGCTCTCGATGGCCGACTGCAGGGTGACGAGCAACACCTCCGTGGCGGACGGCGGCGGCCTCTTCCTCGAGAACGTCGCCTCGGCCGTGATCGAGAACAGCCGGATCGCGGGCAACGTGGCGGTCTACGGCAAGGGCGGCGGCCTGCACTCGCAGAACTGCACGCTGACGATGCGGAGCTGCTACCTCGTCGGCAACGGCTCGAACGTCGGCGGCGGCGGCCTCCTCGCGACCGCGACCTTCCCGACCCTGACGACCCTGTCCAGCGCGACCATCAGCGACAACCAGGCCATGATCGGCGGCGGCATCCAGGCGGACAGCCAGTTCGTCACGGTCGATCTCGCGAATTCGATCGTCCGCGGCAACACGACGCTCGACGTCTTCTCGACCAGCGCGACCATCAACGCGATCCACTCGAATCTGGGCAACGGTGTCCCGGTGACCGGAACCGGCAACGTCAACATCGACCCCCTCTTCATCGACCGGGCGGGCGGCGATTATCACCTCGCGCGGCGCTCACCCTGCATCGACGCCGGCGACCCCTTCGCCATCGGCATCACCAGCACCGACGGCGACGGCACGCCGCGCATCGTGAACGGCCTGATCGACATCGGCGCCGACGAGGTACCTCCCGCGACCCTGCCGGGATCAAACGAGGACGTCGAGCTCCACACCTTCACGACGGAAGGCGGCGATCCGAACGTCTCGGCCATCGCACTCTCGCCCGGAGACGTCCTGCTCGTCCGACTGACCTCTGCGGGCGGCGGCCTGCTCGGAGCCCCCGCACTCATCGTCGGACAGGCCTTCACGAGCGGATTCCCTCCGATCAGTCCGCCCTCGTTACCCGGGGTCCACCTCGACGGCTTCGGCCTGCAGGTGATCTACGGCGACCCCTCCGGCGCCTTCCTCGGCGGCCCGACGCTGCCGATCGGCGGCATCGTTCTGGCCTACCTGGTACCACCGGGCCTCGCCGGCTTCTCCTTCCGTCTCCAGGGCTTCGCCGTGACGCCGCTCGCCCTGAACGGCGCCTACGCCGTCACGGACGCCCACGACCTGATCTTCTGAACCCGACCGCGCCTCGCCGGAATGAAGAAGGGCCGTCCCCGTCGCGATCGGCCCTCCCTCGATCGACTGCGCGCAGGCATCGCGATCAATCCCTCGCGGGCTCCTCGGCGCGGCTCGGCGCGGCCCTCGGCTCCTCGACATCGGCCTCGCCCTCCTCCTCGAAGCAGACGTCGCCCTGGATCGGCTCGCCGCACTCCGCGCCCGGATCGCCGTTCAGATCGACAGAGCCGGTGATGGTGCATCCGGGCAGGAAGCCGATGAGCGCCAGCAGACCCGCGGCGCAGGCCTTCAGGAGACGACCGGTCCGGGCAGCCAGCCCGACCGGGCAGTCCTGCGTCAACACGCTGCCATCGGCGCGACGATGAAAGCGCACGCAGAGCCGGCCCTCGGCCTCGGCGACGACGCGGGTCGCGTCGTCGCGGGTCATGCCCGAGAGGTTGTGGACCTGGAGTTCGCAGCGATCGCAGAAGCGCTCGCGGTCGTCGCCGCTCATCGCGCTCCAGGGTTCGTGGCAGGGGGAGGCGATTCTCAGGTCTTCGAGCGAGTTCGTCGGGCGATCCCGGTCCTGGCTGTTCATGCGCGGTCTCCTGGTCGATGTCAGCCTGAAGACGACCGTCACTCCCGGGAGTTCGACGAAATCCCGCGGGCCACCTGATCAGCCGGCGGCTCAGAAGATCGGCTGATCGATCCAGACGATCCGCTTGCGGTCCGCTGAGACGAGGACGCGGGTCGTCGCGCCCGTCGCCTTCCGACGCTCGATCAGGTCGGCGACCGCGTCGAGGGTGACCCGGACCGACGCCCTCCTTCGGAGCTCACGTCCGTCGATGACGACGGCGAAGGTCAAGCGGTGGTACGTGGGCGCATCGTGGTGGAAGGCCTCCTTCTCGAATTCCACGATCCGGGCCGCGGCGAGTTCGCCCCTGCGCAGGATCTCCGCGACGGCGCGACGTCGTCCCAGGCAGATGCTCCCGACGACGGCGCCGAAGATCGTCGCGATGCAGCCGAGCCCCAGCATGATCCCCGAACCGTCGCCGCCGGTCGCGCTGTTCCTCACCTCGCCGCCGAGGAGGACATGGCCCAGCATGCCGAGGCCGACGACGGCCGACAGGCCGCAGAAGCCGAGCACCAGGAGACCGCCGAATCCGAGCTGGCGCGCCCAGATCTCGGCGTTGATGGTCCTGGGCGGCTCCTGCTCCAGGAAGCGATCGATCGCGGCTCCGCTCAAGTCGGTTCCTCCTGCTTGACTCCCGATCGACCGCGCAGGACGATGGAAGCGCCTCCGGCATCATGCCGAGCCCGGCGCCGTCGTGAAGGCGAAACCTCCTGGAGTCCGAAACGTGTCGATGCGCATCTTCCTCGCGACCCTGCTCGTCCTGTTCTCCTCGCCCCCCGCTCTCCGGGCTCAGGACTCGATCAAGCTCGTGGACGGCGAACGGCTCTTCGGTGAGATCCGCTCCGAGTCGCCGGAGGCCGTCGAGTTCATCGACAAGGCCGGACGGCTCCTGCGCATCGAGCGCGGCAGGATCGCGGAGCTGAAGCCCGGGCGCCCGATCGCGAAGTCGCTCGAGCGGAAGCTCGAGGCGATCGACCAGAACGATGCCGCCGCGATCCTGAGGATCGCCGAGGAGGCCCTCGAGGAGAGGCGATTGAAGAACGACGGCCTCCGTCTCCTTCGTCGGGTCCTCGTGCTCGATCCGGATCGGGCGCGGGCCCGGGAGCTGCTGGGCCACGTGCGAGCGCTCGATCGCTGGTTCGAGAACCGGGAGGAGGCCGAAGCCGCCATCGCCGAGGTCATGGAGGCCGAGGGTCTGGTGAAGGTGGGGCTCGCCTGGGCATCGCCGGAGGACGCCGACTCGGTGCGGGAGGCGCCGAACGACTGGATGCCGGTCGAGAATCGCTGGCGGCTCGTCTCGGTCGTCATGAAGGAGCGCGGCTTCATCGAGTGGTCGGGCGCCTGGTACCCGCCCGAGGAGAGGGACGTCATCCGCATCGCCAAGGAGGTCGAGAAGCAGATCGACAAGGCGCTGGCCGGTTCGATCAAGGGCGAGACGACCTCGCTCGACGTCCGCGGTCGCGACCAGGCCCTGCGCATGAGCGAGATGATCGAACAGACCCGGTTCTGGTTCGCCGGGCGCTTCGATCTGCCCTTCATCGAGATCCGCCCCGACATTCTGAACGTCGTGCTCGCGAACAAGGAGCAATACGAGGCCTTCCTGTTCGATTGCGTCCCCATCCATCGCATCCGTGAGGAGACGATCGAGATCTATCGCAAGGAGCGGGTGCCGATCACGAGCTTCAACACGGCGAGCCAGGTCCACGACCTCGAGTCGCTGGACGCGGAGTGGATCGACCACTCGGTGGTGCACGACGTCGGACAGCGCCTGATGGACTTCAGCTGGGTCGGCCGGGACATGTGGTTCGCACCACCCTGGCTCCGACGTGCCGTCGGCCATCACGCCGAGATCGCGGTCCTGCGCTCGGCCAACCTCGGGATCGGCGCCGTCGCCGACAAGTACGGCCGGGGCGGGAGCAGCGTGGATTCTGGGATGAGGACCCTCGAGGTCACCCGGAAGCGCCTCGCCAAGGCGATGAAGAAGCGCAAGTTCACCGCACGCTGGCTCTTCGGTCTGGAGCGCACCGACCTCACCGAGGAGTCCGACGACTTCGCCATCGTCTTCCTCGCCTGGCTCTTCGAGACTCGGGGACCGGGCTTCAACGACTTCATCCGCGAGCCGGACAAGAACCTCGAGATGCACGCGCGCTTCGAGCGGCACCTGGGAATGACCTTCGAACAGGCCGACGAGGCCTTCCGGGCCTGGCTCGGCGCCTGAGCGCCCGGCTCATCGGGGCTCGTGCTCGCGGCAGATCCGGTCCAGATCGTCGCGCAGGAGGCGCTCGTCGAAGAGCAGGCAGCTGAAACTCCGACCCTGCTGCTGGAAGTGGCGACAGGTCCGGCAATGCCCGAAGCTCAGCTGCTCCTGAACGCCCTGAAGCGAGCTCAGGAATTCGTCGAGGACGCCGCGCGCGCCGGCGCGGCGACGGAGGCGGGCGAGAGCGCCGTCCAGCCGATCGGCCTCGGCCTGGGCCCGCAGGAGCGCCCGACCGGCCGCGGTGAGCGAGAGGTGGACGCGCCGACGGTCGTACTCGTCACGTTCGGAGACCAGGAGGTCCTTCTCCTGCAGTCGCTGGATGCTCTGGGAGATGGTGCCCTTGGTCGCGCCGAGGTACTCGGCGACGGCCGCGGGGTTGTCGCTGAATCGATTGCAGCGGCCGACGTAGGCGAGAACCTGCAGCTGGACGGGCTGGATACCGAGTTCGGCCGCGGCCCTGCGCTCCTCGGCTCGCAGCAGGAGCCCGATCCGATCGACGACATCGCGCATGGAGTCGGCCATGACTCAGGGATAGCGCCCTCTTCCGACGCGAACAAGATCGACTCGATTCATCGCGATCTGATATCGACTCGCCCGCGAAACTGAACGATCGTTCAGATCGCGAAGCCACGATGGAAGTCGGCTGCGTGTCGGGACTTGGCGGCGCGGTCTCGGCCCCGATGCCGATCTCCGGGTCGCGGCGAGGTCGATTGACGCAGGATTTGGCCGGGGCGCTCGCTCCGGCCGATTGCGGGACGCGGGCGGTGACGACCCATCGGCTCAGGAGGCGCCCTCTCGCCGCAGGCCACGCACGACCTCGTCGCGGACGACCTGGACCTCGTCCCCGACCTCCGCGGCGAGTCGGGAGACCCAGGAGGCGAGCGCGGGCACGAGCTCGACCTCGAAGGCGAGCCGGGGCCGGCGGCGGAAGACGATCTCGAGCCGCGTGGCGACGAAATCGGCTTCGCGGTAGCGGGCCGGAAAGTCTCCCGAGCGGAGCCTCTCCGCAACACGACGCCAGAGTTCGCGATCCGTCGCGCTCTCGAGGCTCGCCTCGACCGGTCCTTGCGGCCCCGTCGCGCGCGCCACTGCGGCCCGGAAGGCCGCGACGCCCGATTGGTCGGCCGACAGGATGCCGTCGGTCACGAGTTCGAGTCCGACATGGGCGAGAGCCTGCGCCCGCCGGCGCGGAATGCCCGAATCCTGGAGCCTCGCCGCCTCGCGCGCCATGCGCTCGCGCACGAGGGGATGCTCGTGGTAGAGGACGTCGGTCGCGTGATGCAGGGCGACGCCCGCCGCGATCCGGGGCTGCGGCCAGTCGTTGCGTCCGATCCCCGCCATCGCCCGGAGATCGGGTAACATCGAGCCGAGGACGAAGTCCGGATCGGTCGAGAAGAAGCCGGCTATGCTGGCGTGGCCGAAGAAGTTCAGCGCTTACCTTTCGTCCGCGGACGACTCGTGGCGAGACCGCGAAGTCGAGGCCTCGATCCTGGAGCATGCCATGGGCTGCAGCATCAATCCCTTCGATCTTCTGAAAACCGGCGAGATCGAGACGATCATGCGCACCGTCGAGCACGACCCCGAGCAGGCCTCGCGGCGCAACGAGGACGGCGTCTCGCTGCTGATGATGGCCCTCTATCACCGCCAGACGGCGCTTGCCGAGGCCGTCGCCGGCAAGCTCGA
>JBFIHP010000031.1:0-11966 GCA_041601735.1 Planctomycetota bacterium
ACATCGCCAATCCCTCTCCACTGTCTTCGAGCGATGGCGGAAAGCCGCTGACGACGAGGATCACCGAGACGCGCACTATCCCGGCCTTTCGCGATGGCGGAAAGTGCCTGGCACCGTATGGGGGTGGAGGTCAGGGGCGTTCCGACATCGCCACCCCACATCGCCAATCCCTCTCCACTGTCTTCGAGCGATGGCGGAAAGCCGCTGACGACGAGGATCACCGAGACGCGCACCATCCCGGCCTTTCGCGATGGCGGAAAGTGCCTGGCACCGTCTGGGGGTGGAGGTCAGGGCCTTTCCGACATCGCCACCCCACATCGCCAATCCCGCTCCACTGTCTTCGAGCGATGGCGGAAAGCCGCTGACGCCGATGAGCACAGCTCCGCGCGCCACCCCGGCCCCTCGCGATGGCGGAGGGTTCCTGGCACCCGAACCGCCCGAGCTCGCCGCGCAACAGGAGCGCCGGCCGGACAGGCCGGCACCGAAGCTCGATCGGATGCGAACGATCCTGGAAATGCCGCTCTGTCAGAGCGGCGCTCCTGCGGCGCGCTCGTCCAGATGCCGGGTCCGGCGGTTTTCCACCGTCCGGGGACTCCCGGGCTGGTATGATCGCCGCCATGCCACCCAGCCTCCTCAACCGATCCATCCTGATCCTCGCCCTCGTCCTCGGCCTTGGCGGCGGTCTCGCCGCCCAGCTCAGCGAGGTCGAGAAGGAGCAGCTCGCGGACTTCCGCAAGTACATCCGCTCGAAGAACGCCGACGAGCGTCTGAACCAGGTCGATCTCCTAGCCCACATCGACGGCGTCGAGGCCACGCAGCTCTGCATCGACCACGGCCTCACCGACAAGGACGCCCGCGTGCGCGCCCGGGCCTCCTGGGCGCTCGCCCGCAAGCGCGACCCGGAGGCGGTCAAGCTCATCGTCGAAGAGGGTCTCGTCCACAAGAGCGACGAGGTCCGCGAGGGCTCCGCCCGGGCGATCGGCCGGATGCGCGAGGAGATCCACGCCGAGGCTCTCGCCGCGCGCCTCGCCGAGGAGCGGGACGCGCTCGTCGTCATCGCTCTCTTCCGCGCCCTCGCCGAGATCCGGTCCGAGAAGGGACTCGACCGGGCCTTCGAATCGATCCTCGATCGCAACACCGGCATCGTCAGCGCGGCGCTCGAGCTGATCGAGGCCAACGAGAAGGCGGAGCACTGGAAGCAGGTCGCGCCGCTCCTGCGCCACTCGCAGTGGCAGATCCAGAGCGCGGCGCTTCGCTGCCTCGGCAAGCTGCGCGCCAAGGACTCGATCCCGCTGGTCATCGAGTGCATGGAGGACTCCGACGGTCGGCTCCGCGGCGACTCGCGCGACTGCCTCATCGCCATCACCGGCCGTCAGTTCAGCCACGACCCCGCGATCTGGAAGGGCTGGTGGGAGCGCGTCGGCGAGCGCTGGGAGGTGCCGCGCGACGTCAAGCCCAACACCGAGGACGAGGAGAAGTACGGTCCCGCCGACGACATACCGACCTTTCACGAGATCCGGACGAAGAGCAAGCACATCGCCTTCGTCATCGACGTCTCGGCGAGCATGAGCCACAACATCCGCTACAAGGTCCTCGACCGCTCGAAGAACGCCGGACAGACCTACCGCCAGGCCCGACGCATCGACCTCGCGAAGATGGAGCTGAAGCGGATCATCGAGACCCTCGACAAGAACACCTACTTCAACATCATCACCTTCGAGACCGAGGTCGACGCCTTCAAGAAGAGCCCCGTCCGCGCCACGGCTGGATCGATCTCGGAGGCCTGCCGCTGGATCGACCGCCTCGACTGCTACCGGCCGGCGAGCACGTCTTCCGAGTACACGAAGGAGGGCTGGCAGCGCGGCGAAACCAACACCTTCGGCGTCCTGCGCTACATCTACGGCTTTTCGAACGGCGAGCCCTCGGGCTTCACGGGCAAGCTGAAGCCGATCGCCGACACGGTCTTCCTGCTCTCCGACGGCGACCCCTCGGCCGGTTTCCTGGTCGTCCCCGACGAGATCAAGGAGCAGGTCGAGCGCTACCACCCGGCCGGCCAGGTCGTGATCCACACCATCGCCTACGAGATCAACGGCATCGGGCGCCAGTTGATGTCGGACATCGCCGCGATCACCGGCGGCAAGTTCGTCGAGATCGGCGCCGCGCGTTAGGGAGTTCTTCCGGGCCGAAGGCCTGCGCGAACGACTTTCGAGAGGGGATTTGCAGCGGCGCGGCCGGTCTGCTTCAATCTCCGTTCCCGGCCCCCTTTCCTGGAGACAGACCATGTCGCGCCTGCCGCTCGCCCTCGTCATCGGCCTCCTCGTCGCAACCGCCGCCCAGGGGCAGATCACGATCAACGGATCGGGCCCCTCCTTCCCGTCCATCCAGGCCGCGATCGTGGCGGCGAGCAACGGCGACGTCATCGACGTCGGCGCCGGGACCTACTTCGAGAACCTGAATCTCGGCGGCAAGCACCTGAGGATCGAGGGCGCAGGCGCCGGTCTGACGATCCTCGACGGCAGCGGCACGGGACGCTGCCTCTCGATCCTCCAGGGCAGCCCCGGAACGACCCGGATCGAGAACATGACGATCCGCAACGGGCGCCATCCCGGCGGCTTCACGAATCCGATGGAGCGCTCCGGCGGCGGCATCCTCGCCCGCGGCCAGGGTCCGCTGAGCTGGACACTCAGACTCGAGGACCTGATCATCGAGAACTGCGAGGCCGATCTCGGCGGCGGCGTCTTCGCCGAGCCCTTCATCGATCTCGTCATCAAGAACAGCATCATCCGCCAGAACGGTCAGCATCCGACCATCGCCGCGCCCGTCGGCTCGGCCGGCGGCGGCGTCTTCGGCGGCACGATGGAGATCGAGGACTGCCTGATCGAAAACAACTCCTGCGACGGACTCACCGGGCCTGCCGGCCCCTACGGCTTCGGCGGCGGGGTCTACTGCGAGCTCGCGCCGGGCGATCTGAAGCTGAGCCGCACCACGATCCGGGGCAACCACGCGCACATCGGCGGCGGCATCGCGGCCAACCCGGTCGGCGACGTCGAGATCATGGACTGCATCATCCGCGGGAACACGACCGACCAGCTCGACAGCGGGTCGGCGATCGACGTCGTGGGTCAGAGCAACAGCTTCATGACGCCGCCGACGACCGAGTTGCTCATCGACAACTGCCTCATCACCGGCAACCAGTTCGCTCCGGGCGGCACGCTCGGTCCCGCCACGGCGATCTTCGCCCTGGCGCCCACGATCACCATCCAGCGCTCGACGATCACCCGCAACGGGGCGGCCGCGCCCTTCGGTCCGCCGCCGACGACCATCGAAGCCTTCCTGCCGGCGCCGATCCCCGGCTCGCAGTTCGCGATCCGCAACTCGATCGTGTCCGGCAACTTCGATGAGCGCGTCACGGCCCAGGGTTTCGCTTCGGTGGTGACGACGCGCTCGCTGCTCGCTCTCCCGGTCCAGATCTTCGGCGGCAGCGCCACGAACAACACCGGTCTCATCGTCGGTCTCGACCCGGCCTTCAAGGACCCGGCCGGCGGCGATCTTCAGCTCCGCCCGGGTTCGCCTGCCGTCGATGCCGGCAACGCCGGCCCCGGCACGCCGAGCCAGGACCTTCTCGGCCTGCCCCGCGTCGTGGGCGCGGCCCCGGACATGGGCTGCTTCGAGCTCCAGAACCAGGACCCGGGTCCGGCCTTCGCGGGCACGACCTCGACGTCGGACGTCCTGAGCTTCAACGGCACGAGCGGCGGCATCACCCGCAGCGTCACGGTCGATGCCGGCTCCATCTGCACGATCGCCGTGGCGGCCCCGACTCCGGGCCTCCCCGCGCCCTTCATCCTCTGGGGCTACCTCGGCGTGCCCGGGCCGGCGCAGGCCTTCCCGATCCCCTTCGCCGGGGGCAGCATGGCCTTCCTGCCGCACCTGCTCGGCATCGGCGATCCGCTGCTCTTCACCTTCTCGAACAACATCCTCAGCCCGAACTCCGGCCTCCTCTTCTCGACGCCCGCGCCCTGGCAGGCCACCGGCCCCTGCGCACCCTTCCCCATCACGATGACGCTCCAGGGCCTCATCGTCGACGGCCCCGGCGCGCTCCGGCTCACCAATGCGATGACCCTGCACGCCCGATAGAGACCCTCAAGTGTCCTGCGTGGATCGGCGGGTCACATCGGCGCCCAGTCGGCCGGCGCCAAGACTGAATCATGTGGACTCGACTCATGCAGTTCAGCAGGCTGCAGGTCGGCAGCGCATGCCGGTTTCGGGCGATCGAGTGATGGAGAGGGTTTCATGATTCACAGGTTCGCATCCGTTGCCTTGATCGTCCTGATCGCCTCGTCCCGACTGGAGGCGCAGGTCATCCACCACGTCCCCTCGGCGGCGACCCCGACCTTCGCCAGCGCGGTCGCCGCCGCCGGAAACAACGACCTGATCCTGCTCTCTGCGGGATCTCACTCGACCGCCGGCACGACCTTCCCGATCACCAAGGTCCTGAGGATCGAGGGGGCGGGCATGAATGCGACCGTGCTGCACGGCAGTCCCTCCGTCGCGCAGACGGCCGTGCTGAGCATCAAGCTCACGAGCAACTTCTCGGTTCTGAAGAACCTGACGATCCTCCCCACGGCCAACGGATCCCTGCCGGGCCCGAACTCCGTTCGCCAGGGCTTGCGATTGAGCACGAACTCCGGCACCTTCTCGCCGACCTACACCTACCTCCTCGATCATGTCCGCTTCGTCGGTTGCAGCGGGCTGACCGGTGGTGCGATCCAGGCCGAGGTCAATACCAGGATCGACGCCCTCGGCTGCGAGTTCGACTCTAACTCCGCCACCGGAACCTCCAAAGGCGGCGGTGCCGTTCGTATCAGCGAGGGTGTCTTTCGCGACTGCCTGTTCACGAACAACCAGAGCTCGAATCACGGCGGCGCCATCTACGTGCACCCGCTCGGCCTCGAGATCTGGACGTCTCGATTCGATGGCAACGCGGCGGCGGCCGGCGGCGGAGCCATCGCCGGCCGGACCTCGCAGGACGTCGGATTGCGGCGGACCTACTTCCTGAACAACTCGGCCGTGGACGGCGCGGCCTGGCACTTCCGTCCGGTTCCACATCCGTTCAATGGAACGCCCCAGGGTGCCCGGGTCCTCGCGGAGCAATGCTACCTCAAGGGGAACGCGGGCACGGGCGGCGCGCGGCTCCTCGACATCGACTCGGAGACCTTCACGATGGCCGCCTGCACGATCCGGGACAACCAGGGGACGCCCCTGGCTCCGCTGGGCCTGGTCACCACGGCCAAACCGATCGGGGGCGGATTGATCTCCTTTACGGACACCCTGATCGACGACGCCGTGGACGCGACCCTGTACCTGACCGCCGTCCCCGGTTCATCCGGACTCCCGCCGGCACCTCAGGTCAGCAGCGTCAGCCTGTCCTGTTGCATCCTGCGCGATCCTCCCGTGATCAGCGCGATCACGACCGTGTCGTTCCGGGCCATGTATCTCGATCCGGCGCTCGTCGCCACCGGCCCGGACAGCTACGTCCTGCTTCCCGGGTCGCCGGCCGTCGATGGCGGCTGCATCGGCATGACCGACCTGGACCTCGCCGGAAACCTCCGTCCGGTCGGCTCTGCCCGCGACATCGGCTGCTTCGAACTCCAGAACCGGAATCCGGGCCCGGCCTTCGCGGGCACCGTGGCCGCGGGCGACTTGCTCTCCTTCAACGGAACGAGCGGAGGGGTGACCCGCTCCGTCTCGATCGACGCCGGAACCATCTGCACGCTCGCCGTCTCGGAGCCGGTCCCGGGCACCGCGGCGCCCTTCATCCTCTGGGGCTATCTCGGTGTCCCGGGTCCCGCGGAGGCCTTCCCGATCCCCTTCGCCGGCGGTTCGATGGCCTTCACCCCACACCTCATCCAGATCGGCAACCCCCTGCTCTTCACCATGGCCGACAACATCCTGAGTTCGCCCCTGGCGGCCCTCGCCTCGACTCCCTCGCCATGGTCGGTGACCGGACCGTCGCTGCCCTTTCCCATCACGATGACACTCCAGGGCCTGATTGCCGACGGGACCGGTCCGCTGCGGATCACCAATGCGATGACCCTGCACACGCGCTGATCGACCATCGCGAGGCCTTCGGCTCTTGTCCTCGAAGCGACATGAACTCGCCCGCAGGCTCGGCGCGGCCGCGACACATTGACCCATCTTGAAGGCGGCGCGCCGCCTTGTTGCCCTGGAGATGTCAGGCGTAAAGGAGAACGACCATGCGAACGGCATTCAAGGTCGTCGTGCTCCTCGTCTTCGCGCTGACCTCGGCACCTGCGCAGAGCACGTTGACCGTCCCCTCCCCGACCCATCCCACCATCCAGTCGGCGATCGACGCCGCCGGGTACTTCGACACCATCCTGGTCGCGGCGGGGACCTATCACGAGTCCCTGAACATCCATCACAAGCACCTCACGATCGAAGGCGCCGGCCCGACGGCGACGATCATCGACTCCGACGGCCTCGACCGTTGCATCCGGGTCGAACAACAGGTCGGAGGCACCACGACGATTCGCCAGCTCGCCCTGCGCGAGGGGATCGTCGGCGGTCCCGGAGGCGGGATCTACGCCAAGTACTCGAACACCGTGGGCCTCTGGACGCTCGCGCTGGAGGACGTCGTCATCGAGGATTGCAAGGCCGTCGAGGGTAACGGGCTCTTCGCCGCCGGCCATGTCGAGGTCGAGATGACGGACAGCATCATCAGGGACAACCTCCCGATCGGCCTGCCCCACAACGGACCCGAGGCTCGCGGAGGAGGCATCTTCGTCGCCAATGCGGACCTGACGCTGCTTCGTTGCAGGGTCGAGAACAACAGGAGCTGGCGACCCTCCGGATCGGGCTACGGCGGGGGCATCTACGTCCTCGACGGCAACCTGACGGCCGACGACTCGACGATTCGCGGCAACAGCGCCACCGGTCTGGGTGGCGGGATCGACGCGAAGTCCGACTTCAAGGTCGAACTCACCCGTTGCGTGATCGCCGAGAACGTCGCCAACGGTCTGGTCCCCGCGCTCTATCTCCACAACGGCGACCAGTCGCTGAACTACAACGGAATGCGCGTGTTCCTCGACGGCTGTCTCATCGCAGGCAACCACTCGGCCGTCCTCGGGCCACCTTCGAGGACCATGTACCTGGACGCGGCGGTGATCGACATCAGGAACACGACGATCGCCGGCAACGGGCTGCCGGGCGAGGATCTGACCCCGCTCTTCGCGACGCGCTGGATCGGGACCTTGTTCACCTCCTACTTCCACCTGGAGAACTCGATCGTCTGCGGCAACATCCGCGATCGCGTGTTCTGCCAGAGCCTGCCGTCCAAGACCGTGCTCCGCTCCCTCGTCGGGTCGAGCATCGACGTCCTTCCCCCGGGATCGGTCACGCTGGCGGAGGTCCTGACGGGGCTCGACGCCGCATACGCGGCGCCCGGTCAGGGCGACTTCCGGTTGCGGCCCGGCTCTCCCTGCGTGGACAAGGGGATGACGGTCATCGGGAGTCCGACCGTCGATCTGGAGGGTCTTCCTCGCCTCGTCGGTCCCGCGCAGGATATGGGTTGTTTCGAGCTCCAGAACCGCGATCCGGGTCCGGCCTTCGCCGGCACGACATCGAGTAACGACCTCATCGTCTTCAATGGCACGAGCGGCGGAACGACCCGGACCGTCACGGTCGACGCGGGATCGACCTGCAGCCTGGCGGTCGCGTCACCTGTCCCGAACACGCCGGCGCCCTTCATCCTCTGGGGCTACCTCGGCGTCCCGGGACCGGCTGACCGGTTCCCCATCCCCTTCGCCGGCGGGTCGATGGCCTTCCTGCCGCATCTGCTCGACATGGGCAATCCGCGGCTCTTCACCTTCAGCAACAACCTCCTGGAGCCGAACTCGGGCCTCCTCTTCTCGACGCCGGCGCCCTGGTCGGTGACCGGACCGGCCTCGCCCTTCCCGATCACCATGACGATCCAGGGCCTGATCGCAGACGGCCCGGGGGCGCTGCGGCTCACCAACGCGATGACCCTGCATGCCCGCTGATCCGCATCGCCGGCGACCGGCCGCGCCTCAGGGCGCGAGCAGGAGGCGTAGTCCACTGGAGCCTCGAATCACCGGGGCGGACTCGAAGAACTGGAGGGAGACGTAGCTCCCCGCGATCGCGGGGTACTGTCTGGTCACCCCGGGTGCCACGAGCTGCCCCAGTGAATCGAAGCCGAAGTACCCGACGTCGATCAGATTGGCGGCATCGAGACCCACGAGGATCGGAAAGCCGAAGGCCACGGGTGAATAGGTGCTGGCGAAGCTGACGCAGTAGAGGCCGCTGCCGCCGGGCGTGCCGCCTCCGCAGGTCAAGGTCCCCGTCAGTGCATGGGGATCGCCGCCGGCGGGCGCCCAGCCGAGATCGAGATCGAGATCCGGGTCGTCGGCTTCGTAGATGAGGACCGGGAGCTCGGGCGCGACATGAACGTAGGCCGCGCCGCTGTTCGAGCCGTTGGCATCGACGCCGGGCGCGCCGGCGATGACGTCCGCGAAGCCGTCACCGTTGACGTCGCCGGCCCCGCTCACGCTCACACCCAGCACGTCGAAGCTGAGGAGGCCGTCGATCTGGAACAGCAGCGAGCCGGTCATGCCCGAGTAGACCCGGGCGCTCCCGCAGGCGTTGGCGTTCTCGTCGTCAAAGGGCAGCCCGACCACGAAGTCGGCGAAGCCGTCGCCATCGATATCGCCTGCGCGGCCGACGGAATAGCCCAGCTCGTCGCCCGTGTCACCGTCGATGTCATGCAGCACCGAGCCGTCGAGTCCCGAGAAGACCCGGACCTTGCCGGAACTGGAGCCGCCATCGTCGTCCAGGTGCGCGCCGACGATGAAGTCGGCGCAGCCGTCACCGTTGACGTCACCCAGCCCGCTGACGGCGAAGCCGAACTCGTCGCTCGCGGAATCGCCGCCGAGAGCATGGAGCAGGCTCCCCGAGGGCCCGCCGAAGACCTTGGCACTCCCCGAGAGCAGTCCCATGTGATCGCCTCGATAGGCACCGACGATCAGGTCGTCGAAGCCGTCCGCATTCACGTCGCCCGCGTGGCTGACGGAACCGCCGAATCGTCCGAATGCGGTGTCACCGTCCAGCTGGAAGAGCATCGTTCCGCTGGCTCCGGAGAAGACGCGGACGCAGCCGGCATTCGCGAAGGTGTTGTCGTCCGTCTCGATGCCGACGATGAGATCCGGCACGCCGTCGCCGTCGATGTCGCCTCCTCCCGACACGGAAGATCCGAGGGAGTCGCCGGCCGCGTCGCCGGAGAACGTGAAGATCACGCTCCCGTCGATCCCCGAGAAGACCCGGACCCGGCCGGATGCGCTGCCGTTGGGGTCGGCCAGCGGTGCGCCGACGATGAGGTCGGCATGGCCGTCACCATCGACATCCCCGGCGCCGCTGACGCTCGTCCCGAGCGAATCGCCGGAGAGGAGTCCGTGAAAGGCGTGGATGACGGAACCGTCGGACCCGGAGTAGACGATCGCCGAACCGCTTGCGGGACCGTTCTGGTCGGCGCTGGGAAGGCCGACGATCACGTCGTCGAAGCCGTCGGCGTCTACGTCCCCGGCGGCGGCAACCGCATCGCCGAGGCGGTCGCCGGCCGCCGGGCCGTGAAAGACGTGGGACTGCGTGGACTGCGCCAGGACTGCGATGGCGGTGAGGAGGACGATCGAGAGTGACGACAGCAGCCGTCCGAGCAAGGTGGTGATCATGGTGAACTCCCGGCTGGTGCGGGGTCCGCATGGTCTGTCGAGGGTCGCCTGGGTCACGAGCGTGAGCCGCGGCCCCGTCCTTCGGAACCCGCTGGTTCGGATGGACGCCATCGATCTTGGAGGAGCACCGGACCGCCGGCAAGTGACGCATTGTCGCGTGCCGGTCCCCGGATCACCGCCGGGAGACGCTCTCGCGAACGCGAAGAAGCCCGGTAGACGGGTGCTGACAGCAGCTTGCGATGACAGGAGGCGGGTGCCATCATGCCCGCCCGGAGGCCCCATGCGGATCGAGCTGACGACGAGATCGCCCGAGGAGACCTTCGAGCTGGGGCGCCGCATCGGCGCCCGGCTCGAGGGCCGGGACGTCGTGCTCCTCGAGGGCGATCTGGGCGCGGGCAAGACGCTGCTCACCAAGGGGCTCTACGTCGGGGTCGGCGGACCCGATCCGGACGAGGTCGTCTCGCCCTCCTACACCCTGATCAACATCTACGACGAGGCGCCCCGCCCGGTCCATCACGTCGATCTCTACCGGCTCGAGGACCCGCGTCACCTGCTGGGTCTCGAGTACGAGGACTTCCTCTACCTCAACCCCGGCCTGACCGTGGTCGAGTGGCCGCGCAGCGCGCCCGAGCTGCTGGAGCCCGCGGACTACCTCATGATCCGCATCGCGCCCGGCGAGAACGATGACGAACGCCGGCTCACGATCGAGGCCGAGGGCCCGAAGTACGCCGCCGTCTTCGCGGAGCTCGACGCCTGATGATCGCCCTCGGAATCGACACGAGTTCGCCCGCGACGAGCATCGCCCTGCTCGAGGACGGCGAGGTCCGGGCGCTCTTTCACCGGGAGCACGATCATCCGCCGAGCGATGCCGCCTTCGCCATCCTCGACGAGCTTCTGCGCGGCGAGGGCCTGCGGCCCCGCGACCTCGACCTCTTCGCGGCCTGCGAGGGACCCGGCTCATTCACGGGCCTCCGGATCGGTCTCGGCATGGCCAAGACCTTCGCCTATGCCCTCGGCCGGCCCGTGGTCGGGATCGACGCGGTGAGCGCGACCGCGCTCGGCCTGCATCGCGGCGGCGGGACCGCGCCTCGCTTCGGCGTGGTCGTGCCGGGCTTCAAGAAGACCAACTTCGTCGGCCTGTTCCGCGCCGAGGGCGAGCGCCTGATCCTGGAGGGCGAGCTCGACTACGCCGACGGCGCCGACGAGCTGGCGGCGCTCATCGACAAGGCGAAGGCCCCCTTCCACGCGCCGCGTGCCCTGGCCTGGGAGCAGGCGGACGTCACGCTCCTCGAGGGCTGCGAGGCCCTCGCGATCTCGATCGCCCGCCTCGCCGCGCAGCGCGCCGCGGCCGACGAGCTGCCGGACTTCGACGCGATCCAGCCGCGCTACCTGAAGCCCTTCAACGTCGGCGCGAAGGCCCGCGGCCCGGAGGACCTCCGATGACGATCGGCATCGGCATCGCCACCTCCTTCGACGACCCCGCGGGGGCGATCGTCCGGGACGGCCGCGAGATCCTCGCCAACCTGACCGTGAGCCAGTTCGCCGACCACGAGGAGTTCGGCGGGGTCATTCCCGAGCGCGCCTCGCGCCTGCACCTGCAGATGATCTTCCCCCTGCTCGACGAGGCCCTGGCCCGCGACGGGCTCCAGCTCGCCGACGTCGACTACGTCGCGGTGTCCAACCAACCCGGCCTCGTGGGTTCGCTCCTCGTCGGCGTGACGGTCGCCAAGGCCCTCGCGATGGCGCTCGACATCCCGCTGATCGGGGTCAACCACCTCGAGTCGCACGTCCACGCCGGCCTGATGGTCCACGACGACCTGCGCTACCCCTTCGTCTCGCTCCTGATCTCGGGCGCGAACACGATCGTCCTCGACTGCGTGGGGCATCGCGACTACCGGCTCCTCGGCGGCACCCTCGACGACGCCGTCGGCGAGTGCATCGACAAGTGCGGCCGCTTCCTCGGCCTGCCGATGCCGGCCGGTCCGGCGCTGCAGGAGCTGGCCCTCCGAGGCGACCCCAAGGCCATCCGCATGCCGCGGCCGATGAAGAACAAGCCCGAGCTGGCCTTCTCCTTCAGCGGCCTGAAGACGGCGGTCCTCTACACCCTGCGCGACCGTCCCGAGACCTCGAAGGCGGACCTGGCCGCGGGGCTCCTCGAGGCCATCGCCGACGTCCTGGTGACGAAGACGCTGAAGGCCGCGCAGGACC
>JBFIHP010000032.1:0-11765 GCA_041601735.1 Planctomycetota bacterium
AGCCCAGCGGCGTACCCGGTGCGTAGGTCGCGAATTGCCCGGTGAAGGTGAGCCCGGTCGGCGAGAAGGTCAGGTCGACCGGGGCGGCGATGTCGCCCATGCCGTCGGTGACCAGGGTCGCGAAGGCGAAGCTGGGTGAGAGCGGGTTGATCCACAGGGTCTCACCCGTGGCCGGGATCACGAGTCCGCCCGGAATCGGGCAGATGTCATAGAGGAAGAGCGTCGTGGTCAGCGGCGATGCGCCGACCATCCGCAGGGCGTTCAGGCCCCCGACGCCGTTGTGCTGCGGCTTGGCCCATCCGGGGAAACCTGCAGGCACCGGTGCGAAGCCGGTCCCCGGCAGGTACTGCATGTCGCTCGAGAAGGCCAGACCGTGAGCGCCGAGTCCGCTGATCGGCGCGATCGGCACGATCGGATTGGGCAACAGGGCGTCGAAGAGCGTGATGCCGTCGGTCACCATGACATGGAAGCCGGGCAGCTGCATCGAGCAGAAGGGTGCCGCAACGGCACCGGGGCCGTTGGCGTCGTTCACCGCAATTCCGGTGAAGGGTGCGATGACGGGCGCCGGGACGATGGCCACGGGCTGCGGGCCGACGGGGCCGGCAAAGGGCGTCCAGTTGAAGATCGCTCCGGCGGCATCGACGCCCCAGAGCGTTCCCGTCGAGGCCTCGAAATCGATGCCGGTCAAGGGTGCCGGCCCGAGGGGGAAGGGCAGCGGAATGGCCGGCCCGAGCAGAGGAAAGGGGGCCGCCAGTCCGGCTGCGGCGTAACTGATTCCGTCCGTCAGCCAGAGGATGCCGGCGACCGGATCGGCACCCATGCCGGTGATCGGACCGCCACTGAGCAGGGCGGGCGCCGGCGCCGGGGGCGGCGTCACGATGGGCGGGGTGAAGGGAGCGTAGCCGAAGTGGTAGTCGGTCGTGATCATGAATCCGTCCGACGCGAAGACCCGGCTGGTCGTCTGATCGATGGCGAGACCGCCAAAGATCGAAGGGCCGGCGAGGATGCCTGCGCTCGGGAGAGGAACGGGACCCAGGATACTCGGCGAACCGCCCGGGTAGGCCGGGCTCGGGACGTAGGTCGAGATCATGAGCCCCGGAATGCCGGCGTCGAGCATGTGGACGTTCTGCGCCGACCCGACGGTGAACGCCGTCAGCAAGGCGACGACGATGATGATGGGGCTTCTCATGGTTCAGTACTCGCTTGGGGACCTCCGGGCGCTTCGGCGCCCGGTTCACCCTAGAATGCGGTGGCGTCGAGACGATGGAACGAGAAAGTCGGCGACGGCAGGACGCACCGGCGGAAACCGTGATCCCGTCCCGACCAAGCTCCACCCGGGGCGCGGTTTAGGCCGGTGCCGGTCATCTCGTCACAGCGGCCGATTGCGCGGATTCGGTCGCTGAGGATCTACACGGCCAGGGCGAGAATATCTCCTCGGAGACACCCTTCGACGCATCGTCGGTCGATGAACGGGAGGCACCTCGGTCTCAGAGGATCGGCGAGGCGAGGCGCGCGCCCGCGCGGAGGAATCGGCGGCCGAGGTCGATGTTGCGCTCGTCCTCGACGGTCCACTCCTCGGCGTTGCCGAGATCGATGAGGAACTGGCTGGCCACCGACTCGTTGAAGGGCTTGCCGTAGATGATGGCGTTGAGCTCGTAGTTGAGGTCGAAGCTGCGGATGTCCATGTTGGCCGATCCGACGGACGCGACCCAGTCGTCCACCAGCAGGACCTTGGCGTGGATGAAGCCGGCCTCGTAACGGTAGATCTTCACGCCGGCGTCGAGCAGGGTGTGGAAGTACGAGGCTCCGGCCCAGTAGGTGATCCAGTGGTCGGGGCGCTTCGGCACCAGCAGGCGGACGTCGACGCCGCGCAAGGCCGCCGAGAGCAGGGCCTGCTCGATGGGCGGATCGGGAATGAAGTAGGGGCTGGTCAGCCAGATGCGGCTGCTGGCCAGCGCGAAGGCCTGGACGAAGAGATACGAGATCGGCGAGTGCGAGCGATCCGGTCCCGAGTCCACGATCTGCACGACGTCCGGACCCGAGGCCTCCATCTGCGTGACCGGGAAGTAGGCGCTCTCCGCGATGAGCAGATCGGTCGCCCCGAACCAGTCCTCGGCGAAGGCCTTCTGCATGGCGAGGACGGCCGGTCCCTCGATGCGCACGTGCGTGTCGCGCCAGTGGCCGCGGTCCGGGTCGAGGCCGAGGTACTCGCGCCCGACGTTGATGCCGCCGGTGAAGCCGATGCGACCATCCACGACGACGATCTTGCGGTGATTGCGGAAGTCCACGCGGTCGCGGAGGTAGAAGCGCGCGAGGATGCGGCCGACCGGACGGAAGAAGGCCGCCTCGCCGCCCGCGGCCCGCAGGGGCTCGAAGAAGTCGCCGGGGAGATCGCGCGAGCCGACGGCGTCGCAGATGAATCGCACCTCGACGCCGCGGCGCGCAGTCTCGACCAGGAGGTCGCGGAGCCGGCGCCCGGTCGCGTCGTCACGCACGATGAAGAACTCGACGTGGACGTGATGCTGCGCCGACCGGATCGCGAGCTCGATCGCGGGATAGGCCGTGGCCGCATCCACCAGCATGCTGCTGCGGTTGCCGCCCGTGGGCGGCGTGCTCGAGAGTCTGCTGCCGAGCGTGGCGAGGATCGTGACCTCCCGGGGCGCGCCCGAGCTCGCGCTGCGGGGCCGGAATCGTTCGAGATGGCTGCGGGAGAGCACCTCGTCCACCCGGGCCACGGCTTCGACGTAGGCGTCGGCGACCTTGCGGGCGCGCTGGCGGCCGATGAACAGGTAGAGCACGAGGCCGACGATGGGCAGGAAGATCAGGGCGAGGAGCCAGGAGAGCGTGGCGGAGGGCTCACGCTTCTCGGCCATGACCAGCACGATGATGGCGGAGACGTGCAGCGCGGCGGCGGCCAGAGAGAGCAGGCTCTCGAACATCGGTCCTCCCTTGCCCGAGGATAACCCCGGCACGAGCAGGAGGACAGAAGCGGAGTTTCGACTCGGTTTGCGCCGCGGTCGTCCGGGGTGGCAAGATGGGACCAACAAGGGAGATCGAGCCACCATGACCATCCTTCGCGGCCTCTGCGTCCTGTCCCTGTCCCTTCTCCTCGTCGCCTGCGGCGGCTTCTTCACCGAGGAGGTCGCAAAGCGCGAGGATCTCGGCGCCGCCGCCTTCCACGAGCTGAAGGCCGTGGACCTGAACGGCGAGCCCTTCGACTTCGCGAGCCTCGCGGGCCGCGCGGTCCTGGTCGTCAACACGGCCAGCGAGTGCGGCTTCACGGATCAGTACGAGGGCCTCCAGGGCCTGCACGAGCGCTTCGCCGCGAAGGGCCTGAGCGTCGTCGGCGTGCCCTCGAACGACTTCGGCGGTCAGGAGCCGGGTTCGGCCGCGGACATCGCGAGCTTCTGCGCGGAGAACTACGGCGTCGGCTTCACGATGCTCGCCAAGGCCGGCGTGAAGGCGGGTGTGGACCAGTCGCCGATCTACGCCCATCTCGGCGCGGCCAGCGGCAAGCTCCCCGGCTGGAACTTCGGCAAGTACCTCGTCGGTCGGAAGGGCGAGCTGCTCGGCTACTGGGACAGCCGCACGAAGCCCCTCGACGCCGAACTCGTGGCCGCGATCGAGAAGGCGCTGGCCGCCGACTGAGGCCTCAGGGGCCGGCCTCCGCGAGGCGTCCGCAGAGGAGCGCGGCGCGGAGGGTCCAGAGCAGGGTTCGCGGCCAGTTCCAGCGGACCAGGGCCCGGAGGAGAGCGGGGTCGGGCCCGCGGCCGAGACGGGCGTGCTGCGGCACCTGCACGAGCGCCGTGACCAGCCAGATCGCGACCACCGCCGCGAATCCGACCCAGGCCGCGGGACCGGCTTCGGCGGGGACGAAGACGCCGAGCCCCGCCAGGAGGAGCTCGGCCGGCATGAGGACCGCCACGATCCAGGTGATGCGGCGCCCGTGCTCGGCGTGGTAGGTCTCGAAGCCCCGCTCGCCCACCCGGCCGAAGAGCGGGTAGTGGACCAGCTGGATGGTCCAGATGAGCCCGGTCAGGCAGCAGGCCAGGGCGGTCTCGGCGATCAGCGCGTGGTCGGACATGCCGCAGCCTAACTCCTTGCCCGAGGCCCTCCGAGGGTCCCGGCCGTTGTCCGGCGGGGATCGAGTTTCTATCCTCCGGGGCTGTTGTTCCGACGATCGAGGCCCGCCGCCCCCGAGGCCGCGCGCCGGGTGCTGAGAGGAGTCCATCCCGATGGCGAGCGACGAGGCCGCCCAGGTCTACCCGAAGGTCGATCCCAAGCCGAGCTTTCCGGCGATCGAGGAGCGCATCCTCGCCTACTGGAGGGAGAAGCGGGTCTTCGAGCGCTCGGTCGAGAATCGACCCGAGGGGGACGAGGGCGCCAACGAGTACGTCTTCTACGACGGCCCGCCCTTCGCCAACGGCCTCCCTCACTACGGCCATCTCCTGACCGGCTTCGTGAAGGACATCGTCCCGCGCTACCAGACCATGCGCGGCCGCCGGGTCGAGCGTCGCTTCGGCTGGGACTGCCACGGTCTCCCAGCCGAGATGGCCGCCGAGAAGGAACTCGGCATCGCCGGACGCCAGCAGATCACCGAGCACGGCATCGAGAGCTTCAACGAGTACTGCCGCAAGTCGGTGCTCCGCTACACCGGGGAGTGGCGCGACTACGTCACCCGCCAGGCGCGCTGGGTGGACTTCGATCACGATTACAAGACCATGGACCTCTCCTACATGGAGAGCGTCATGTGGGCCTTCAAGCGGCTCTGGGACAAGGGCCTCATCTACGAGGGCTTCCGGGTCATGCCCTACTCCTGGGCCGCGGAGTCGCCGGTCTCGAACTTCGAGACCCGCATGGACAACTCCTACCGGCCGCGCCAGGACCCCGCCATCACGGTGGCCTTCGAGCTGGAGACCGAGGCGGGGGAGGAGCCGCTCGAGATCCTGGTCTGGACCACGACGCCCTGGACCCTGCCGAGCAACCTCGCGCTCTGCGTGGGCGAGGACATCGACTACGTCGTGATGCGCGAGGGCGAGCGTCGCTTCCTGCTCGCCGAAGCGGCCGCGGCCAAGTACGAGAAGGAGCTCGCGCAGGCCGAAAGGGCGGGGACCATGAAGGGCGCCGAGCTCGTCGGCCGGCGCTACCGTCCGCTCTTTCCCTACTTCGCGCGGCACGATGTCGCGAGCTCGGCCTTCCGGGTCCTCAGCGGCGACTTCGTCGATACCGAGGAGGGCACCGGCGTCGTGCATCTCGCCCCGGGTTTCGGCGAGGACGACCAGCTGGTCTGCGCGGCCAACGGCATCGACGTCGTCTGCCCGGTGGATGATCGCGGTCGCTTCACGGCCGAGGTGGCCGACTACGAGGGCCAGCTCGTCTTCGATGCCAACAAGCCGATCATCAAGCGCCTGAAGGACGAGGGCCGGCTCGTCCGGCACGAGACCTACGTCCACAACTACCCGCACTGCTGGCGCACGGACGAGCCGCTGATCTACAAGGCGCTCAGCTCCTGGTACGTGCGGGTGACCGACTTCCGCGACCGGATGGTCGAGCTGAATCGCGAGATCAACTGGATCCCGGGCCACATCAAGGACGGTCAGTTCGGCAAGTGGCTCGAAGGGGCCAAGGACTGGTCGATCAGCCGCAACCGCTTCTGGGGCGCACCGATCCCGGTCTGGCGCAGCGACGATCCGAACCATCCCAGGATCGACGTCTACGGCTCGCTCGACGAGATCGAGCGCGACTTCGGCGTCCGGCTGACCGACCTGCATCGCCCGACCGTCGATGAACTCGTCCGGCCGAACCCGGACGATCCGACCGGCAAGAGCATGATGCGGCGCGTGCCGGACGTGCTCGACTGCTGGTTCGAATCCGGTTCGATGCCCTTCGCCCAGGTGCACTACCCCTTCGAGAACAAGTCCTGGTTCGAGAACCACTTCCCGGCCGACTTCATCGTCGAGTACATCGCGCAGACACGCGGCTGGTTCTACACGATGATGGTCCTGGGCACGGCGCTCTTCGATCGACCGCCCTTCCTCAACTGCATCTGCCACGGCGTGGTGGTCGACGAGGACGGCAAGAAGCTCTCGAAGCGGCTGCGCAACTACCCGTCTCCCGAGGAGGTCTACTCGACCCTGGGGGCCGACGCGCTGCGCTGGTTCCTGGTGTCCTCGCCGATCCTCCGCGGCTCCGACCTGTCGATCGACCGCGAGGGCAAGGGCATCGCCGAGGTCGTGCGCCTGATCATCAATCCGATCTGGAACGCCTGGTACTTCTTCAGCCTCTATGCCAACTCGGACGGCGTGAAGGCGCGCATCCGCAGCGATCAGGAGGGCCGACTCGATCGCTACATCCTGGCCAAGACCCGGCAGATGATCGTGCAGGTCGGCGAGGCGATGGAGTCCTACGAGATCGCCGAGGCCTGCGCGGTGATCCGGCGCTTCATGGACGCGCTCAACAACTGGTACATCCGCCGCAGCCGCGATCGCTTCTGGGCCCGGGAGAAGACCGCCGACAAGCAGGATGCCTACGACACCCTCTACACGGTGCTCGAGAGTCTCTGTCGCGTGGCCGCGCCCTTTTTGCCGCTCCTCACCGAGGAGATCTGGCGCGGCCTCAGCGGAGGCGAGAGCGTGCATCTGACCGACTGGCCCGACGTCGCGGACTATCCCGAGGAGACCGATCTCGTCGCCGACATGGATCGCATCCGGGACGTCTGCTCGGCGGCGCTCGGCCTGCGCAAGGAGGCGCGCGTACGGACCCGGCAGCCTCTCCCGGCGCTCATCGTGGCCGGCGCGGGCGCGGATCGGCTCGATCCCTTCCTCGACCTCGTTCGCGACGAGGTCAACGTCAAGGACGTGCGCACGAGCGACGATCTGCAGAGCATGGGCGACTTCAAGCTCTCGCTGAACGCCCGGGTGCTCGGCCCCAAGCTGGGGAAGGACATGAAGGCGGTTCTCGCGGCCTCGCGCAGCGGCGACTGGAGCCGGGAGGACGATGCGGTCCGGATCGCCGGGCATCGACTCGAGGCGGGCGAGTTCGAGCTGAAGCTCGAGCCGAAGGAGGGCTTCGACGCCTTTGCCACGACCGCGCTGCCGTCGAACGACGCCCTCGTCGCGCTCGACATCAGCTCGACGCCGGAGCTCGAGCGCGAGGGCCTGGCGCGCGATCTCGTCCGCCTCGTGCAGATGGTCCGGCGCGACCTCGACCTCGACGTCACCCGGATGATCCGTCTGGAACTCGCCCTCGACGCCGAGGGCGAGGCGGCGCTCTCGGCGCACGAGGACTACCTCCGCGATCAGACCCTCGCCGCCGAGGTGTTGCGGGTCGAGGGTCTGGGTGGCGAGGGCGTGAGCGAACAGAAGCTCGGTTCCGGCCTGGCGCGTCTGCGCGTGACGCCGCTCTGAGATTCAGGACGCCATTTGTGGGGCTGCGGGATTTGACTTAGCTTTCAGGACCGGGAGTCGCCGCGGCGGCTCCCTCGCCATCCGCGGCATTCCGGCCCCGCGCCAGGGGCGAAGGCGACGCGCTTGACCGAGAAAGACAGCGACATGACACCGACCAGCAAACTCGCCGACGTCCAGGGGACGGCAGACACCCGCCGCATCGCCATCGACCGGGTCGGCATCAAGGACATCCGGCATCCCGTCCGGGTTGCCGACCGCCGGGTCGGAAACCAGAACACCGTCGCCAGCTTCAACATGTACGTCGCCCTGCCGCACGACTTCAAGGGCACGCACATGTCGCGCTTCGTCGAGATACTGAATTCGCACGAGTTCGTGATCTCGGTGGAGTCCTTCCGCGACATGCTGCGCGAGACGGTCGAACGTCTCGACGCCGAGGCGGGGCACATCGAGATGAGCTTCCCCTACTTCGTCGAGAAGAAGGCGCCGGTCTCCGGCGTGAAGGGACTCATGGATTACGAGGTGACCCTGATCGGCGAGGTCGGGCCGACCGGCGAGCGTCACCGTCTTCGCGTGCTCGTTCCCATCACGACGCTCTGCCCCTGTTCGAAGAAGATCTCCGAGCGCGGCGCGCACAACCAGCGCGGCCACGTGACGGTGACGGTCGAGACCCGCAAGTTCATCTGGATCGAGGAGCTGATCGACCTGGTCGAGAAGCAGGCCTCCTGCGATCTCTACGGCATCCTCAAGCGCCCGGACGAGAAGTGGGTCACCGAACGCGCCTACGACAACCCGAAGTTCGTCGAGGACATGGTCCGCGACGTCGCCGCCGGGCTCGCCGCCGACGAGCGGGTCCTGGGCTACTCGGTCGAGGTCGAGAACTTCGAGTCGATCCACAACCATTCGGCCTACGCCTACATCGAGCGCTTCGACCAGCAGGGCTGAGAACCAGCGATACGAGCGCTTGCGGCCTCGACTCCGGTCGGGGCCGTCTCCGTGTTCGGAGCTCGGTTTTCCCGGTCCGGTCCGGCGAGCACGACGTCCTTCCCATCGTCGGCCACCCCGCCGCGAACCCGGAAGGAAGGCCCATGAACCGTCATCGTCTCGTACTCTCGTTCCTCCTCGCGCTGCTGCTCCTGCCGAGCGAAGCCCTCGCCGTCTGGCGTCAGATCGACTCCTTCTACTTTCCGCTCAGCCGGGTCGTCCTCAAGGACCAGTCGCTTCCCAGCTGGAAGAAGGAGGCCTACGCCTGGGCGCAGGGCGGCACGACGGCAGGGGACGGGAGGGCCTTCGCCGTCTCGCCGGGAATCTCGGTGACCTGGACCGCGGCCCCCGAAAACGGGCTCGCCACGGAATTCTGGCTCCACTTTCCGCCGGGGGTCGGCGAGGTCGAGGTCGTGGCCAGGGCCGAGATCCGCGGCTGGGCGGAGGCCAAGGGGCCGGGTGAGGGCAAGGCCGCGGCCTTCGGTTTCGCGGAGGCGAGCTTCTTCATCGACGGCGTGCCGACGATCGTCCTGGTGAGCGCATCCGCGGCGGTCGCGAGTTCTCCCGTTCAGGGCCTGCCCAGCTTCCGCATCAGCGTGCCGCTCTACCCGGCCGGTCCCTCGATCGCCTACAGCCAGGAGGTGGTCTTCCGCAACGGCTCCGGTCGCGTTCCGGACGGCTCCCGCGGCCGGCGCTTCCGCGTGGCCTGTCCGGTCGGCTCCTTCGAGATCCTGGAGCGTTCGGGGGCGACGGTCTACGTCTGGGCGCTCGGTTCGGGCACCGGCAAGAAGGGCAGCGCGACCTGCGAGATCGAAGGCGAGGGGGTCGTGACCTTCAGCCTCCTGACCCACCAGCAGTGCCCGACCCAGCCCTGAAGGAGAAGACCATGATGCAAAGCGATCGACTGCTCCTGGTTCTTCTGGTCGGACTCGGACTCGGTGTCGTCCTGATCGTCCTCGGTCTCGATCTCGGGGCCGAAACCGATCAGGAGCGCCTCCCCCGGTCCGCGACCGGATCGCCGACGATCGAAGGTCCGCAGCGGGTTTCGCCCTCGAGCCCGGAGGATGAGTCGGTCCCGGGGCCCGGGACCGAGACGACGGCTGAGACGGCCGACCTCGAGATCCGGTTCATGAGCGACGACCCGAGGCAGATCGAGGGGATCGCGCTGACCCTGATCCGGGTCGAGGGCGAGGGCGCCTCCTCGCCGATCCTGCGGGTGACGACGGGCCGCGACGGCGTGGCTCTCTTCGCGGGTCTGGCGCCCGGCGCCTACCGCTGGACGCACGACGGCAGCAGACCGATCGAGCCGGTGCCGCCGAACGAACGACCCGCGGTGACGGTGGCCGGCGCGCGCGTCGTGGTTCGATCGGGCGGAGTCCCGGTCTCGGGGCTCCTGCAGCTCGCGGCCGGCGATCGGCGCCGCATCCTGGTGCCGCTGCCCGTCGGCGCCCGGGTCAGCGGCCGCGTCGTCGATGCCGGGGGGATCCTGGCCCGTGACATCGCGCTCAAGCTGCTGACTCGTGAGCGCTTCGTGCATCCCGGCGGCACCGAGGTCGAGCGCCTCGTCGCGCGCAGGGCGCAGATCTTCCCGTCGGGCGAATTCTCTTTCGAGGACGTGCGGGCCGGTGCGATGGAGCTTCTGGGCTACTGGCGGGACGCGACCGGTCTGTCGCAGCTGCGCCTGGCCTTCGACGTCGAGGTCGGCGAGACCCGCGACCTCGGAATGATCAGGGCGCGACAGGGCCGGACCATCGCCGTGACGATGAAGGCGATCGACGCCGAGGGCCGCGAACTCGACGCGCCGACGCTCTTCGGTGCGAACGACGTCCAGCGCGTCGTCGAACTCCGGCCGCGCGAACCCGACCCCGACTGGCCCTACCAGAAGATCGAGCTGCCCCAGGGGCGGCGCTTCGAGCTGCGCGGCCTGCCGGACGAGGAGATCGTTCTTTCGATCGCGCGCGAGGACCGGCAGGTCAATCCCGGCGCGACCGGCTGGACGCGGGTGGGGCCCGCCGAGTTCGTGCTCGAACCGGCCCTCGGCGCCGAGTGCGAGCTGGTGGAGCGCTGGGCTCGGATCGCGCCGCTGCGCATCCGCCTGCTCGACGCGGCCGATCTCGACCTTCCGCCGGAGGGCTGCCGGCTCCACCTGATCGCCCTCGACGACGGAGTCGGTGCCGATCAGCGCGTGAGACCCAGGGAGGGTCTGATCGAGCTCCGGGTTCCGGAGGGCCGCTACCGGGTTCTTCTGAGCGGACTGGCGACGAATTCCTTCCGGGCGGCTCTCAGCGGGGAGTTCCGGCTCGGTGCGGAGGGGCGTGAGGTCGCGATCTCGAGCACGCCTGCCGGTCGGGTCGCGGCGAGGGCGGCGTCGAGAGGGCGAGGGGCTGCCCTGAGGATCGGTCTTCCGCGGTCCCGGGGCGAGATCCCGATCGCGGACGATGCCGAGGGACGACACGAGATCGACCTGCCGCCGGGGCGCTATCGGCTCTATGATCCGGACCGGGAGCTGGTGGTCGATGTCGGCCGCCGCCACGATCTCGGAGAACTCGATGGCGACTGAAGACCGGCCTGCGGGACGGGGCCCGGAGATCGAGGCCACGAATGACCTCGAGATCGAGGTCGCGGCCGACGGCTCGCTCCTGGTGACGAAGCGGTTTCGCGAGGCCCGACACTACCGACAGGAACGCGCGGCTCTCCTCGACTGGGCTCCCCGGCTGCCCTTCGCCGCTCCGCGCCTGGTCGAGGACCGCGGCGAGGACGAGCGTTGCCTCGTCCTGCGGGGCCTGGTCGGCGTCGTGCCCGAAGGCGAACGCCTCGACGATCCGCGCCTCCACCGGAGCGCCGGGGCCGCGCTCGCGGCGCTCCACGCCTTGCCCCACGTCGATCGGGATCGCATGGCGCCGGGGGAGGCCCTGTCGCGTCGCCTCGAGTCGCTGCTGGCGGAGGCCGACGACCGCTTCGACGACGCCCTCCGCCGGCAGGCCGCGCGCTGCCTCGAGAGGATCGCGGAGCTCGCATGGCCGGCGTCGAGGGTTCCCTGTCACCGCGACTACGAGCCGCGCAACTGGATCGTCGGCCCCCGCGGCTTCGGCGTGATCGACTGGGAGCAGGCCCGACCCGATCTGGCGGAGGTCGATCTCGTGAAGCTCCGCCTCGGGCTCTGGTGGGAGAGGCCGGCGCTCGCTCGGGCCTTTCTGGACGGCTACGGCGCGGACCCGGGCGCCGAAGCGGAGGGGCGGCTCGACGTCCTCGGGTTCATCCACGCCCTCGGCACGCTCGGCTGGGCGAGGCGGCGCCGAAATGCCGATTTCGAGGCCCTCGGCCGGCGTCAGCTCGAGCGCCTACCGCGATTCTGACCGGGGTGCTATCACGGGTCAT
>JBFIHP010000033.1:0-11601 GCA_041601735.1 Planctomycetota bacterium
GCAGGACGACCTCGAGCGCAGCCTCGACCTGGAGCCCCTCTCCATGGCCGCCGGCCTCACGACCCTCGAGCCGATCCAGGAGGAGGACGACGATGCGCTGGCGATCGCCGTCGCGCCCGCTCCCCCTGACGCAGGGATCGCCCTTCCTGAGGTGCTGACGGCTCCGGCCGGCCATCCGGCTGCCGCCGCGGACGCGGCCGGCGCCGACACGGAGCCCGCCGCAGAAGAATTCGATGCCCCCTTGACTCCGGAGGCCGCAAACAGGAATAAGCGGGCGGAGATCGTCGCCGAGAGCGGCGCCGACGATGCCCTCGAAGACTTCCTCGCCGAGGAGAGCCGGGACCGGGACGACGCCGTCGAGACCCTCGACGACGACGAACTGCCCGAGCTCGACTGGTCGAAGACCGTGGACGAGCGCAGCGACGCCGATCTCTTCGCCGATCTGGACGTGAACGTGTTGGAGGCGACGGAAGTCGCCGATTCTGGCAAGGAGCCGGAGATGTTTGCTGCCACGGAAGCCCCGGTCCGCGAGGGGCCGATCATCGGCTGGGATGACGACGACGACGTCGATTGGGACGACAACGACTCCGACGACGACGACGACGATTATTCCGACGATGATGACGACGACGATGATGACGACTACGACGACGATGACGATGACGATGTGGAGGACGACGACGAGGACGAAGACGATGACGAAGATGAGGATGACGACTACGACTACGATGATGACGACGACTTCGACGACGAGGAATACAACTCGCAGCGTCAGTCTCTCGTAGCCGCGGCATCCCGGGAGGTGGCTCCGGCCGCCTCGCCTTCGATCTCCAGCGAGGCGGCTCCGGCCGCCTCGTCTTCGTTCGAACTGAGCGCCGGCGACATCGAAGAGATCTTCGCCGACGACGCGGAGGAGCCGCTTCCCGCTCTGGTCGAGGAGGCCGTGCCTCTCTTCCCCGCCCTTGAAGTGGACGAAGACGAACTCTTCGAGCTCGAGACGGACCGGGACGCGATCGCGGCCGACGACGACTCGCCCGAAGACGACGACTTCGAGGTCCAGAGTCTCCTCTTCCCCGAGGAAGACGATCGTCTCCGGGCCGAGCCCGCCGAGGTCATCGAGACGACGACGAACGAAGAACCGCGCTCCGACACCCGCAGGGTGCGGCCGCGCGACGGCATCGACGAGGACTGGGCGCCCTGGGGCGAGGATTCCACGCCGGTGCGCCCCGCCTCCATGATGGCGAACCAGCAGAGCCTCCCCATCGACCAGGAGGACGAGGACGACGAGGAGGAGGACGACTTCCCGGCGCTCGAACTGACGGAGGACTCAGGAGAGACGCGGGAGGCGATCGAGGTCGATCGGGAGGTCGAAGGGAGCCCCGAAGCGCTCCTGGAGCCTGCGATCGCCCGGATATCGGACCCGATCGAGAACCTCGAGCCCGACCGCGAGGACCGGCCCGAGACGCTCGCGAATCCCGGCCCCCCGGCTGACGAGGATGGCCCCGAGGAGCTCGTGAGGGCGGAGATCGAGGACGAAGACGACGAGGACCTCGATTTCGCGCCGCTCGACCTCGACGACGTGGATTTCGTCGAGCAGGAGGAGATCGAGGCGCCCAGGGGCGATCTGACGCCCCAGGCGGGCCCGGGCCTCGAATTCGGCGGTCTGATCGCCGACCCGCTCTTCGATCGGGCGGTCGAGCTCTGCCTCGGCCGCGATACCTGCCGCATCTCTTTCTTGCAGAGGAATCTCGACATAGACTTCGCTCGGGCCGCGGCGCTCATCGAGCGCATGGAAGCGGAGGGCCTCGTCGGTCCCTACTCCGCGAGCGGCCAGCATGAGATTCTCATCAGCCTGGACGAGTGGTTGGCGGGGCGCTGATTCTCCAGGCGCGGGCCTCCGGTCTCGAAGCGACTCGAATCCGCGAGCCGATCGGCCGCGGCCGGGATCGCCGTTCGCGCCGCCGGTTCATCGTCCCGCCCCGGAAGGAACTTCGTGGCCTCGCATCGTGTCTCACTGATCAGCCTCGGCTGTCCCAAGAACCTCGTCGATTCCGAGGGGATGGTGACCGATCTCATGCGGAACGACGCCGAGATGGTGGTCGATCCCGCGGAGGCCGACGTCGTCGTGGTGAACACCTGCGGCTTCCTCGGCTCGGCCCGTGAGGAATCGCTCGGGGCGATCCGCAAGGCCGTCGCGCTGAAGGAGCAGGGGGTCAAGGCGGTCTTCGTCACCGGCTGCATGGTCGGCAACTACCGCGACCAGATCCTGGCCGCGGTTCCCGGCGTCGATCGACTCATCGACTTCGCGGACTACGGCCGGATCAACGAGTTCGTGACCGGCTATCTGCCCAGCGCCGGACTGGCCAGCCCGGGCTTCGTGAGCCCCGGCCGCCGGATCGAGGCGCGGCTCACACCGGCGCACTTCGCCTATCTGAAGATCTCCGAGGGCTGCAACCACACCTGCAGCTTCTGCGTGATCCCCAAGATCCGCGGGCGCATGCAGAGCTTTCCGCTCGAGGACCTCGCGGCTCGCGCGCGGCGTCTCGCGGACATGGGCGCGCGCGAGATCAACGTCGTCGCCCAGGACTCGACCATGTACGGCATCGACCTCTACGGTCGGATGCGCATCGTCGATCTGCTCGGCAAGCTCACGGAGATCGAGAAGGTCGAGTGGGTCCGTCTCCTCTACGCCTACCCCACCGAGGTCGATGACGAGCTCGTCGCCCTGCTCGCGGCGGGCGGCAAGGTCCTGCCCTACATCGACGTTCCCATCCAACATGCCTCGGACCGGGTCCTTCAGCTCATGAAGCGCCGCAGCTCGAAGGCCCAGATCGAGGACATGATCGGCCGCCTGCGGCGGGCGTCGCCCGAGATCGTGATCCGGACCACGATGATCGTCGGTTTTCCCGGTGAAACCGAAGCCGATTTCCAGGAGCTGCTCGACTTCGTCGCCGAGCACCGGATCGATCGGCTGGGCGCCTTCACCTACAGCCCGGAGGAAGGCAGTGCGGCCTTCGCGCTCGGCGACGCGGTGGCGCCCGAAGTGCGCGAAGAGCGCCTGCACCGCCTCATGAGCCTGCAGAAGGAGATCGCGCGGGAACGAAACCAGCGCTTCGTCGGCCGGAACATCCGGGTCCTGGTCGAAGATCCCGGCGAGGGCGCGGAGACCGCGATCGGACGCAGCCACGCCGATGCTCCGGAGATCGACGGTCGCGTCTACGTCTCCGGCGGTCCGGTCGCGGCCGGAAGCATGGTAGAGGTGGCCATCTCGCGTGCAGATGCCTACGATCTCCACGGACGAGTCGTCGAGTGATCGCATAGTGTTGTTTCCCAGCTTCAATCTCGCCAACAAGGTCACGCTCGGCCGGCTCCTCCTGGCCTTCGTGTCCTTCGTCTGCCTGCTCCTCCTCCAGGAAGAGGTCGTCGCGGCGGCCAATCGCTCGCTCTTCGCCTGGATCGCGCTCGGCTTCTTCATCATTGCCACCGCGACCGACGCGCTCGACGGTTACATCGCCAGGCGCGACAACACGGTGACGGCCTTCGGACGGATCGCCGACCCCTTCGTGGACAAGATCATCGTCTGCAGCAGCCTCGTATTCCTGACCTCGATCCCCGAGACGAAGGACTATCTCAAGCCCTGGATGGTGGCGGTGGTCCTCTTCCGCGAATTCCTGGTGAACGGCATCCGAGGCTACATGGAGAGCCGGGGCATCTCCTTCGGGGCCGAGATGGCGGGCAAGGTCAAGATGGTCGTGCAGAGCCTCGCGATCGGATTCCTGATCGGCGTCGTGGCCTTCCAGCCCGAGGTGCCGGGCTGGGTCCATGTCGGGGCCCTGGTCCTCGTCTGGGCCACGGTCGCGCTGACCCTCTGGTCCGGATTCCTGTACGTCGTCAAGGCCTCCGGCCACATCGGCGCCGAGGACATCTGAGGTCGAGCCGGAGACTTCGGTTGCCATGATCAGGCTGCTCGGCACCTTCTTCTACAGCGGTCGCTCGCCGGTCATGCCCGGCACCTGCGGCTCCATCGCGGCCTGGTTGCTCCTCTTCCTGATTCCCGGAGACCACTACGCGGTTTCCTGTCTCGTCCTGGCCCTCGTCACGACCCTCGTCGGCCCGGCCCTCGCCCGCGCCTTCATGGCCGAAGGAGAGTCGAAGGACCCGCAGGACTTCGTCTGGGACGAGGCCGCCGGACTCTACATCGCGGTCTGGCGCCCGATCCTGCCGAGCCTGGAGAGCATGGTGCTCGGCCTCGTGCTGTTCCGGATCCTCGACATGACCAAGCCCTGGCCCATCCGCCGCATCGAGCGGTTGCCGCGCGGATACGGCGTGGTCTATGATGACGTCGTCGCGGGCCTGATCGCTCTGGCCCTGGGCATGGGGATCGAGCACTACCTGTTCTGAGGGATTACGATGGCGGGTCTACCGAAGCGTGCCAGCGTCAAGCAGGACGGCGAAGGACTCGACCTGCATCGCCCCAGGCAACGCGCCGGCATGGGGTTGGGACTGAAGTTCGCCGCCCCGGTGAGCATCGCGATCGCCCTGGTGATGCTCCTGCTCGGCTTCATGGTCATGAGCCAGGCCGGGAGCGCGCTCGAGGCCCAGATCGACGAGTCCGGCGTCTTCGCGGCGACCACCCTCGCGGCTCCCGATTGGCACAATCCCGACAATGTCGCCCGGTTGAAGGATCTCCTGACCGAGAACATCCTCGAGGTCGCGATCTTCGAGAAGAACGAGAATGGCGAGTTCGAATTCGTCATCAGCGGCACGGGCCGTGACGAACTCGGCATCCGCAAGATCGAGGACCTCCCGGCCGAGGGCTCGGTCCAGATCGAACGGGGACTCCTGAACGACAAGGCCGGTGACGAGGTCGCCTACCGGGCCTACCGCAAGGTCATCTTCAGTCCGACGAATCGGACCCAGGACATCGCGGCCGTTCAGGTCTTTCTCTCCGAGGAGCTGATCCGCAAGGAACTCTCGGCGCTCCTGACCAACATCGTGCTGGTCTCGATCCTCGGCATCGCCCTGGCGGTCGGGGTGGCCTTCCTGATCGCCCGGAGCGCGACGAGACCCCTCTCGATCCTCGTTCACGACATCGACATGATCGCGCGCGGCAAGCTCGAACACCGCACCCAGGTGCGCAGCCGCGACGAGATCGGCCTCCTCGCCAGCGCGGTCGACGACATGACCCGCGGCCTCGCCGAGGCCAACGTGATGCGGGCCGACCTCAGTTCCAAGGAGCACGAGGAGCAGATCACCCTGGAGATCCAGGAGCGGCTCTTCCCCGCCACCCTGCCGGAGATCCCGGGCTGCCGCTTCGACGCCGTCTTCGAGGCGGGCGGCGACATCGCCAGCGACCTTTTCGACTTCGTGACGCTCGACGAGCACCGCACGGGCTTTCTGCTGCTCAGCGCCAGCGGCCGAGGCGTGCCGGCGGCGGTCATCCTGGCCATGGCGCGCTCGACCTTCCGCGCCACGGCGACCGCCGAACTCGGCCCCGCCGACACGCTGAAACGGATCAATGCCCTCTTCTCGCCCGACCTGCGCCGCGGCATGTACGTCACCGCGATGTACGCCGTCTACGACGCGCGCGATGCCGGACTGCGGATGGCCTGCGCCGGGCACAAGGTGCCGGCGATCCGCTTCGATGCGGCCGAGGGCTCTCTCGCCCGCTACCATCCCGGCGGGATCGCCATGGGCCTCGACAAGGGACCGGTCTTCGACCGCAGCCTCGAGGAGGCCGAGATCGTGACCGCCCCCGGCGACGTCGTCGTCTTCGCCACTCCGGGGCTCTACGCGATCACCATGTCGGACGGCGAGGAACTCGGCGAGAAGCGCTACTTCAAGGCGGCGCTGTCGGCGGCGCGCGGCGACGAGATCGAGGTCGCCACGAAGCTGGCGCGCCTGATCGACTCGAAGCGCAACGAGGATGACGACGAGATCGACCTGACACTCGTCTCGTTGAAGCGAATCGGATGAGAATCGGCGAGTTCCAGCGACGCATCGAGGATCTCTACCTGGAGAAGGACTCGAGTCGCGGGATCCCCGCGACCTTCGTCTGGTTCGTCGAGGAGGTCGGCGAGCTCGCTCGAGCGCTGAAGGGCGACGATCCGGCCAATCTCCGCGAGGAGTTCGCCGACGTCCTCGCCTGGCTCTCGACCCTCGCATCGATGAGCGGCGTCGATCTCGAGGCCGCCGCCGACAAGTACGGATCGGGCTGCCCCAAGTGCCGCAAGACACCCTGCGCCTGCGCCGAGGACAACCGCCTCCATCCGGAGCGGACGGACCGCAAGGGGCCATGATCGAGGTCATCGACGTGGCGGTCCCGCTGCCGCCGCGCAACCCCTTCAGCTACCTGCCCCCCGAGGTCGCGGCCGAGCCCCTGCCGGGCTGTCGCGTCCGGGTTCCCTTCGGACCGCGCACCCTCGTCGGCTTCGTGACCGGACGCCGCACGGTCGAGTCCGCCGAGGGACTGAAGCGCGCGATCGAACTGCTCGACACCGAACCCATCCTCCAGGCACAGCAGCTCGAACTCGCGCGACGCATGGCGCGACGCTACCTCTGCGGCATCGGCGAGGTGCTCCAGGCCTTCCTGCCGGCGGGCATCAAGAAGGGCTCGCGCGGGCGCAGCACGACCTTCGTCCTGCCGGTCCGCCCGGCCGCCGACGAGGCGCTGGCCAGCTCGCTCACGGCCAACCGCGAGCAGCTCAGGCGCGAGATCCTCCGCCTCGCGATCGAGCATCCCGAGGGTCTGCCCAGGCAGACCCTCCTCCGGCTCGCCGGGGCGAGCAGCGACTCTCCCGTCAAGACCCTGATCAAGGCCGGCCTGCTCGTCACCGAGCGGCGTGAGGACGAGGCCGACGTCTTCGCCCATCTCGACCTGCGGCAATCCCGGGCCCCGAAGCTGATGCGCGACCAGGAGCGCGCGGCCGAGGCGATCTGTCGCGCCGTCGATTCCGAACGGCACAGGGGCTTCCTCCTGCACGGCGTCACCGGAAGCGGCAAGACGGAGGTCTATCTCGCAGCTCTCCGGCGTTGCCTGGAACGCGAACGGGGCGCCATCGTCCTGGTGCCCGAGATCTCGCTCACGCCGCAGACCATCGAACGCTTCGAATCGCGCTTCGGTTCGGTCGCCGTCCTGCACAGCCACCTGACCGACGCCGAGCGCGCGCGGCAATGGCAACTGCTGCGAGCGGGCAGCCGACGCATCGCGATCGGCCCCCGCAGCGCGATCTTCGCGCCGGTGGACCGCCTGGGCCTCGTCATCCTGGACGAGGAACACGAGAACACCTTCAAGCAGCAGAACACGCCCCGCTATCACGCCCGCGACGTCGCGCTCGAACGCGGCAGGCTCGAGAGCGCCACGGTCGTCCTCGGCTCCGCGACGCCCAGCCTCGAGTCCTGGGAGGCCGCGCGGCGCGGCCAGATCGATCTGCTGCAGATGCCGACCCGCGTCCGCGAGATCCCGCTGCCGGTCGTCTCCGTCGTGGACATGAGATCACAGCGGCCGACCGGGCCCGGCGGCGTCTTCTCGCCGCTGCTGGTCAACTGGATTCGGGACACGCTCGACCGCAAGGAGCAGGTCCTCCTGTTCCTCAACCGGCGGGGCTACAACACCAATCTCATGTGCCGGGCCTGCGGGCATGTCTTCAACTGCAGGTCCTGCGACGTGCCGCTCACCTTCTACCGCGAGCAAGGCCGCGTGCTCTGTCACCATTGCGGCCATACGGCCCGGCCCCCGGAACGGTGCAGCGAATGCCGGCATCATGACATTCACTTCAAGGGCTTCGGGACCGAGCTGGTCGAGCACGCCGTCCGACGGTTCTTCCCCAAGGCGCGCGTGGCGCGCATGGACGGCGAGTCGATGCGCAAGCGACACGCACACACCGAGCTCTTCCGCGACCTGCGCGAGGGCGAGATCGACATCCTCGTGGGAACGCAGATGGCGGCGAAGGGTCTGGACTTCCCCGGTATCACGCTGATCGGCGTGATCTCCGCCGACACCTCCTTGCTGATCCCCGATTTCCGTGCCGCCGAACGCACCTTCCAGCTCATGACCCAGGTCGCGGGTCGGGCCGGCCGTGGGCAGCGGCCGGGACGGGTTCTCATCCAGACCTACACCCCGGATCACTACGCCTACCGCACCGCCGCCGCGCACGACTTCGAGACCTTCGCCGAGACCGAGCTCGAGTACCGCCGGCATTCGGGCTATCCGCCCTTCGGGTCACTCGTCCGCGTCCTCGTCCAGGGCGCCGAGGAGGATCGCGTCATCGAGCGGGTCGAGAAGGTGGCGCAGGCGCTGATGGCAGCGGCCATGGCGCACGGCGTCACGGTGCTCGGGCCGGCCCCCTGTCCGCTCGCCTTCATCAAGAAGCAGCATCGACGCCACATCCTGCTCCGGGCGGACGAGGGCGAGAGCCTGGAGCGTCTCGTCGACGACGTCGAGGCCGCATTGCGCAGCGATCGCAAGATCCAGGTCCTCGTCGATCGCGACCCCAGCTCCATGATGTAGGCGAGGTCGCAACGAGAAGGGCCGCGACCCCTCGGGGATCGCGGCCCTCTGCGTTCTGTCGATCAGGGACTCGAGATCAGCCCTCGTTGTCCTCGTGATAGCGCTCCCAGTCCTGACGGTGGCGGCCGATCTTCTGGCCGGTGATCGTGGTCAGGGCCTTGTGGGCGGCGCGGGAGACGTCCTCGTCGGCGTCGTCGAGACGGCGGATGAGGGGGCCCACGGCGCGACGATCACCGATCCGTCCGAGCGCGTAGGCCGAACGGATCCGCACCAGGGCCTTCTGGTCCTGGAGACCCTTCACCAGGAAGGGGATCGCGTCGGGATCACCGAGTGCGCCGAGAGCCGCGGCGGCGTGGACGCGCACGCTGGGGTCGGCGTCCTCCATCGAGGCGGTCAGCGGCAGGAAGAGCTCGCCCTGGCCCTTCTTCGTCGCATGGGCGAGGACCAGCGCGGCGTTGCTCCGGATGCCGGGATCGGAATGCGCGAGGAAGGGTACGACCTCGGCGACCGGAATCTGCATCGAGTCGGACTGGAGCGCGAGACGCCAGAGCGACAGGAGCGAGCCGAAGATCACGTCGGCGAAGGGATCGCGTAGCGCCCGCGCCAGATGCGGGACGGCGTCCTGCTTGCCCGAGAAGCCCAGCGCCGCGGCCGAGACCTTGCGAAAGCGCGGGCTCGCGGTCGCCAGATCGGCGACGACCTCGTCGTAGTTCTTGGTGACGTAGGTCTCGAGCGCCGAGGCGACGCCGTCGGCCTTGTTGTACTCCTGGCGCTGGAAGGCGGCCCACCACTGATCGAGCGCGCGCTCGAGCTGCAGGCGCCGCTCGGTCCGGGCGGCCGAGGACTCGGCGGGCGCCGGCTCGACCATGAGATCGGTCGTCTCCGTCGTGCCCGCGGTCTCGCCGGCTTCTTCCTGCGACGCACAGGCGCCCAGGGCAATCATGAGGATCAGGACCCAGGCCAATCGCTGCGACTTCATGCGCTTCTCCTCGCGGCGCCCCGCCGCGGCCCCTGCCCCGACGATGCGCACGCTCCAACGGACGACCCTTGTCATCCGGTCTTCCCGTTAATCCCTCGCGGCCGCGACGGCCGCAACCAGTTCCGGCGGCAGGGCCCGGGGACGACCGTCCCGTCCCGTCGCGGCCAGCCAGACCCAGCCGCGAGCCAGCAGGCGACCGCTGGCCGCGTCATGGACCTCCGTGTCGATCCGGAGCCGAACCCGCTTGAGCTCGGTCACCTCCGACTCGACCAGGAGGAGGTCATCATAACGGGCCGGTGCATGGTAGTTAACATGCGCCTCGACGACCGGCATGATGGTGCCCTGGTCCTCGAGCCGGGCATAGGGCACGCCGAGGGCCCGCATCATCTCGGTCCGCCCGACCTCGAAGAAGACGAGGTAGTTGGCGTTGTAGACCACGCCGCCCTGATCGGTGTCGGCATAGCGGACGCGGACTTCGGTGCGATGGCGCGACATGCCGGCTCCGGTTCGGGGCTCACCCCGGGATCATAGTTAAACGCCAGCTGGGACAAAAGATGCGCGAGCCGGGAGCCTTGCGGCCCGGAACCGGCTTCCGTAGGGTCGGGCCGATCGAGCCGGACCGGAATGTCGGCCGTCCGGGGCCGAAGAGGGCCGACGGTTCGAAGGAGAGCGACGACGTGACAGGATTGACCCAGGCAGCCCTTCTTCTCTGCGCCGGCTTCGCGGTCTGGTTCCTGGTCCAGTCCGACCCGCGGCAGCGGATCGCCGTGTTCCTCGGCTGGCTCGTCCCCGGCGCCGGCCATCTCTATCTCGGCCGTCGCGATCGCGCGCTCTTCCTCGGCTGCCTCGTGATCGGGACCTTCGTGGCCGGGATGGTCATCGCCGACTTTTGCAACATCTCGCCCTTCGACCGACACCCGATCTGGGGCATCGCGCAGCTCTTCGGCGGGCTCATGAGCGGCGGCGCGGCCCTGGCGACCAGCCATCTGATGAGGGAAGGCGACAACCCCTACTACTTCATCGGCTGCCTCTACTCCGGCGTCGCCTGCCTGATGAACCTGCTGGTCATGATCGACGCCTATGATTGCGCCGGAAAGCCCGACGAGGCCGCCGAGAGCCCCGAGGAGACCGCGGCATGAGCCTGATCGCCAACATCCTCTTCTTCCTGCCGCTCTGCCTCGTGATCTGCCTGGTCTCCTCGACCCTGCGCCGGGAGACCATCTCGGAGGCCGTGCAGGTCGGCCTCCGGCTCTTCGTGAAGATGAGCCTGGGCATCATCGTGGTCTGCGCCCTGACCTACTTCGTCATGGAGTGGCGTCTGGGTTCCTGACGTCCTCTCCCCTTCAGCGCTCCGCCACGCGACGGAAGCGAAGCCCCGGCTCCTGGGCCACCAGGCCCTTCAACTCGAGCGCCAGGAGCCTCGTGAGCAACTCGCCGGGTCCCTGATCGAGGGCTCCGAGGAGGACCTCGAGTTCGACCGCCTCGTGATCGAGCAGCGCGAGCAGGCGCCTCTCGCCCGCCTCCAGCGGCGGCCCCGTCTTCGGCTCGCGGTCCGCGTCGCGATCCCTCTTCTCGACCTCGTCCTCCTCCCAGCCCAGGTCCTGCATCAAGTCCTCGGCCGAGCGAACGAGGCGGGCCCCGTCGCGGAGCAGGGCCAGGCAACCCGCGGCCGAGGGATTGTCGATCTGACCGGGCAAGACGAAGACCTCGCGACCGAGATCGGCGGCCCAGCGGACGGTGATGAGACCACCGCTCTTCTCGCCCGCCTCGATCAGGAGAATCGCATCGGCCAGCGCCGCGATGAGTCGGTTGCGGCGCGGGAAGTTGCCGGGGAGCGGCGGCATCCCCGGCGAGAACTCGGCCAGGACCGATCCCGAGGCGGCCATGTCCGCGGCGAGCCTCTCGTGTTCGGGAGGATAGATCCGGGCCAGCCCGCAGCCCAGCACGCCATGCGTCCGACCGCCGCCGGCGAGCGCCCCCTCGTGGGCGGCACGGTCCACACCGCGGGCGAGGCCGGAGACGATGGCGACGCCCCGTTCGGCCAGACCGCGAGCGATGCGCTCGGCCTGGGCCCGCCCGTGACGGCTCGCGCGCCGCGCGCCCACGATGGCCA
>JBFIHP010000034.1:0-11385 GCA_041601735.1 Planctomycetota bacterium
CGCCATCGTCGACACGGACAACGCCGGCAGCTCCACCTCCGGCATCTCGACCCTGACCTCGCCGGCCTTCGACGTCTCCGGCGCAGGCGTCGCCAATCTCAGCTTCGATCAGCAGCTCCGCGACCTCTCCTCCGGCTGGTCGATCGAGGTCTTCGACGGCACCATGTGGAACGTCGTCGCCCAGCAGGTCAACAACACGACCAACGCCAACATCGGCTACCCCGGTGCGACCGTCTCGACCATGTATGACGTGACCGCGGCCGCCGGCGGCGCTCCGAATGCGCAGCTCCGCTTCGTCCATTCGTACAGCTGGGACTGGTGGTGGGCCGTCGACAACATCCTCGTTGACGAGCCGGCCGCCTTCGATCTGGCCCTGGCCTCGATCGATGCCCCGACGAGCTTCCCGGTGACCGATCCCTGCGGCGGCAACATCCCCGCGGGTCCGAGCACCGTGATGGCGACCATCTCGAACGCCGGCGCCGCCACCATCCCGATGGGCACGCTGGTCCAGATGCAGCTCCGCGTCGATGGCGTCAACGTCGCCGCCGAGAACATCGTGCTTCCGGCCGACATCCTGCCGGGCGGAACCTACCAGCACACCTACGCCGCGACCGCCAACGTCGTCACCGTGGGCGCCCACACCATCCTCTGCCGGGTCGTCCTGGCGGGCGATGCGGTCCCCGCGAACGACGCCGTCACCAACAACTACAACATCAACGCTCCGATCATCGTCGGCGTCGGCTGGACCGAGGACTTCGATTCGCTCGCCGGTCTCGCGATCAACGCGGTTCCCGCCGGCTGGATCAACGTCGTGGGCGACAGCACCGGTACCAACGGCGACTGGAAGCACGGCGTCTCGACCCCGTCGACCAACGGTGGCCCGCTGAACGGCGACCACACCAGCGGCACGGGCGAGTTCATGTTCATCGAGGACTCGGGATCGACGAACCCGATCATCAACCTGCAGACCCCCTGCATCGACCTCAGCGGTCCCTTCACGGGCATGGCGCAGCTGACCTTCTGGCAGCACAGCGACGTTCCCGCCGGTGACATCACCGACAACCCGCTCTCGATCGACATCGTCGATTCCGCCGGCCTGGTGCTCGCGACCGACTACGCCGTCTTCCTCGGCAACGGTCTCGGCTCCGACTGGACCCAGCAGGTCATCGATCTGACGCCCTACCTCGGCCAGACGATTCGCGTCCAGTTCCGCGGCACCAACGCCTCGACGAACTTCGTCGATGACGAGGCCATCGACGACGTCGCCCTCATCGACTTCGTCGGCGACACCGGCCAGGCTCCGCAGCCGGGTCTCGCGGTCTTCGACATCGACAACGCCGTCAACATGTTCGGCTTCGGCGTCGGCAGCAACCAGAACGGTCCCTACTTCACCTCGGTGGCGCAGGGCTCCTCGTTCACGATGAGCTTCTCGGGTCAGCCGAACCAGCCGCTCACGAGCTTCTTCGCTCCGCTGAACCGCGGCTCGGCCACCTTCGGCGCCGTCGGCCAGATGGACTGCGGTGTCGGTCCCCTCGATCCGATGACCGGCTTCCCGACCGACCTCCTGGTCTTCGGTAACGGCATCCTCTGGGCGACCACCCCGGGTGCTCCCTTCGGCTTCGACGCCCTGTGGATCACCAACGGCGCCGGTACGGGCGCCATCACCATGGGCATGCCGAACTTCGGCGCTGCTCCGGGTACGGTCCTGACCACCTTCCAGTTCGGCATCCTGTCCCCGGCGGCTCCGTTCGCCTACCTGTCGAACGCCGTCGAGGTCACGCTCAACTGATCTCGGGAAGGCCCCGACCCTGATCCAGGCGGCGATCGCCCGGTTGATCCCGTCATGAATCCTCGAGCGCCCCGGTCATCGCGACCGGGGCGCTCTTTTCATGTCTCGAATCGATCCAGGCCCGGCGCTGGGTAAAATCGGGAAAAAACCCGGAACCGGGCCACCAGGCCGGGGCTTCATGATAGGCTCCGCCACGCTCATGATCCGGGATCGGTCTGCTTCGCCGCTCGACCGGGCCCTCCGAAGCCAATTCATCGACATCGAGAACCCTCAGGAGACCACCTTATGTGGAGATCGAAGATTGCGACCATCGCTCTGGTCGCGGCCCTCTTCGCGACGACGCTCTCGGCCCAGACCTTCCTTCAGGAGGACTGGAGCACGGCCGTCGGTAACACGCCCCCGACCGGATGGAGCGCCGTCAACATCGGCGCGAACTCCGTGCCCTGGGAATGGAACAACGTCGCCGGCCGCGTGTTCGACGCACCGCCCTTCGCCGGGCAGTTCGCGCTCTGTGACACCGACTGGTTCGGAAGCTCGGCCTTCGGCTTCTCCGTTCTGCGCTCGCCCACCTTCAATGCGTCGGGCACCTCGCTGCTGAACCTCACCTTCGATCACAACTACCGTCACCTCAGCGGTTCCCCGATGTCCGGCATCGCCGTGGACATGTGGGACGGCACGAGCTGGAATTCGGTCGCGAGCTGGAACGCCAACGTCGGCTACCTCGCCCCGAACGCGAGCACGGTCGTCTCGGAGATGTTCGACGTGACCGCCGCCGCCGGCGGCTCGGCCAACGCGCAGCTCCGCTTCACCTACGGCTACGGCTGGGACTGGTGGTGGGCCATCGACAACGTCAAGATCGAGCAGCCCTCGCCGATCGATCTGGCCGTCATCTCGATCGACTCCCCGGTGGACAATCCGACCGCCTGTCTGCCGCCGACCGGCCTGCAGACGGTGACCGCGACCATCGAGAACCAGGGTTCGATGACGATCTTCGCCGGCTCGCTGATCCAGCTCGACTTCTCGGTCAACATGGGTCCCCCGACGACGGAGTTCCTCATCCCCGCGGCCGACCTGCTGCCGAACACCACGACCCAGTTCACCTTCACGGCCCAGGCGAACCTGCCCGCGCCGGGTCCGAACACCCTGAGCGTGACGGTGATCTACCCCGGTGACGGCGATCCCAGCGACGACACCAAGACCGAGACCCTCTCCGGCCTCGCCGGCATCGGCTCGGTCACCCTGCCCTTCCTCGAGAACTTCGACTCGGCCATCGGCACCTACAACACGGCGGTTCCGGCCGGCTGGATCCAGGACACGATGGACGCGACGGGCTTCGACTCGGACTGGTACATGCAGACCGGCCAGACCGGCTCGCTGAACACCGGCCCGATGGCGGACCACACCACCGGTACGACCGGCCACTACGCCTTCGTCGAGGACTCGGGCAACTACGCCGCGGTCAACCTGATCTCGCCCTGCTTCGACCTCAGCCTCAACGTCTCTCCCCAGGCCAACTTCTGGATGCACTCCTACAACGGCAATCCGGGCGGCTCGACCACGGGTGAGAACTTCCTGTCGGTGGACGTCATCGCCTATCCGGGCGGCGCCGTCACCATGGACGTCTTCGGTCCGCAGGGTCACCTGCCGGGCCAGGGCGCGACCTGGGGTGCGGGCAACAGCTGGCAGCAGCAGACGGTCAACCTCGCGCCCTTCGCGGGCTCGATCGTTCAGCTGGTCTGGCGCGTGGACTCCTCCAACGGCGGTGCGAACACCTTCTACCACGACGTCGCCATCGACGACGTGGCCGTGTTCGAGCCCATGCCGACCCCCGGCCAGGCCCCGCGGTCCGGCATGGCCGCCTTCGACATCAACAGCGCGCTGAACGTCAACACCTCGGCCGTCCCGAGCGGCCTCGGCGGCCCCTACTTCGCCAACGTGACGCAGGGCGGCACCATGTCGATGAGCTTCGACGGCGTGCCCTCGCAGCCGATCGCGGTGGTCTACGGCGCCCTGAACCCGGTCTCCGCCACCTACCCCGGCGGCATCGGCCAGTTCGACATCGGCGGCCCCGGCGTCGATCCGATGGGTCTGCCGCTCAACATCGGCGTCTTCGTGAACGCGATCGCCTGGGCGTCGGCTCCCGTCGGCTTCCCGATCGATTCGCTGTTCTTCACCGATGCGACCGGCCAGGTCACCGTGAACTTCCTGTTCCCGAACTTCGGCATTCCGGGCGGGTCGATCCTGACCACCTTCCAGTCGGCCATCACCGACACGGTCGCGCCCTTCGTCTACCTGTCGAACGCGATCCAGGTCACGGTCAACTGATCGGACCCGGTCGAGTCCCCGGACTCGCCTGACCCACGAGACGCCCCGGCCCCAGGCCGGGGCGTCTTCTTTTGAGCATTCCGCGGCCCTAAGTCCGGCGTTCCCGTGGGAACTGGCGGCGGCGCGTTCCGGAGGTTGCGCCGGAAATCCCAAATTTCTCTCTTTGTTGGCGACACCGGGACGGAAATCGCTACATTGACCCTGCTCATGAACGGGGGCGTCCCCCGCGACGCCCTCTCGGAATTTGCCGATTCATCCCAAGACGATTAAGGAGATAGCCTCATGGTGAGGTCCAAGATCGCGGCATTTGCTCTCGTTGCCGCCCTCTTCGCCACGACTCTGTCTGCTCAGACCTTCCTGCAGGAAGACTTCTCGACTGCGGTCGGGACGGTCCCGCCGGCCGGTTGGAGCAGCATTGCGAGTACGTTCACTTCCACGGGTACGCCGAACACCCCGGCCCCCTTCGTTTTCAACAACCCCGGCGCTCGCGCCTTCAACGCGCCCTTCGCCGGCCAGTTCGCGATCGCCGATCCTGACGCCGCGCCCTCGCTGAACGGCGTCTACGATTCGATCCTGCGCGGTCCCGCGTTCAACGCGTCGGGCACGACGCTCTTGAACCTGACCTACGACACCTCCTTCCGCGCGCTCCAGACCGCGGGCGACTACGCCCAGACCGAGGTCTGGGACGGCGCCATGTGGAACGTCGTCGCGAACTTCACGACGAACCAGGGTTACCTCAACCCGACCACGGCCGACGTCGCCGCCCAGATGTTCGACATCACCGCGGCCGCCGGCGGTTCGACTGCGGCGCAGCTGCGCTTCAACTACCGCTACGGCTTCGACTGGTGGTGGGCCATCGACAACATCAAGATCGAGCAGCCCTCGCCGGTCGACATGGCCGTCATCTCGATCGACTCGCCGGTCGACAACCCCCTCGCGTGCCTGCCGCCGACCGGTCTCCAGACCGTCACGGTGACCCTCGAGAACCAGGGTTCGCTGAGCGTGCTCAACGGCTCGCTCATCCAGGTGGATTACCAGGTCAACGGCGGTGCGACGACGACCGAGTTCCTGCTGCTCGGCGCCGACCTCCTGCCCAACACCACGATCCAGTACACCTTCGCGGCGCAGGCCAACCTCCCGGCTCCGGGTCCCAACACCCTGACCGTGACCGTCCTGCTCGGTGGTGACGGCGATCCGACCGATGACTCCCTCACCCAGAACTACGCTGGTGCGGGCGGCATGGGTCTCCAGAGCATCCCCTACTTCGAGAACTTCGACGGTTCCCTCGCCCAGAACTCGACCGTTCCCCCGGCCGGCTGGTCGCAGGACACGGCCGATGCCACCGGCGCCGATTCGGACTGGTACATGCACTTCGGTCAGACCAGCTCGTTCAACACCGGCCCCAGCAACGCTGTCGGCGACCACACCACCGGCGGCACCGCGGCGGGCAACTACTACGCCTACGTCGAGGATTCGAGCGGCAACCACGCCCAGGTCAACCTGATCTCGCCCTGCTTCGACCTGACGCTGGCCACCTCGCCGATCGCGCAGTTCTGGCTGCACTCGTGGAACAACACCGTTCCCACGACGACCAACGAGAACTTCCTGTCGGTGGACGTCATCACCTACCCGGGTGGTGCGGTCACGATGGATGCCGTCGGTCCCATCGGCCACATCCCGGCCACGGACTACCTCTCGGCGCAGTGGACCCAGCAGACCGTCAACCTGGCGCCCTTCGCGGGTCAGGTCGTCCAGCTGGTCTTCCGCGGTCGTAGCGACGGCGGCAGCTTCACCCACGATCAGGCGATCGACGACGTCAGCGTCTTCGAGCCGGTTCCGACCCCCGGCCAGGCCTCGCGGCCCGGCATGGCGGCCTTCGACATCAACGGTGCTCTGAACCTCAACAACGCGAACGTGCCGAGCGGCCTCGGCGGCCCCTACTTCACCTCGGTGACCCAGGGTGGTGCGTTCAACATGAGCTTCGACGGTGTCCCGAACCAGCCGATCGCGGTCGTCTACGGCAACCTGAACCCGGTCTCCGCCACCTACCCCGGTGGTATCGGCCAGTTCGACATCGGTGGCCCCGGCGTCGATCCTCAGGGCATCCCGCTGAACATCGGCGTCTTCGTGAATGCCATCGCCTGGGCCAGCGCCCCGGCCGGCTTCCCGATCGACTCCATGTTCTTCACGGGCGCCGGCGGCACGCTGGCGATCAACTTCGGCTTCCCGAACTTCGGCATCCCGTCCGGTTCCGTGCTGACGACCTTCCAGTCGGCGATCACGGATACGGTCGCGCCCTTCGTCTACATCTCGAACGCCGTCGAGGTGACGGTGAACTGATGATCGAAGCCTGATTGCGAGTTCACTCGCAGCAAGCAGATGGGGCGCCCCGAGATCTCTCGGGGCGCCCTTTTTTCTTGCCTTGGATCCGAGGTCGGTCCGGTACCGGCGGCGGCAAGGCCGGGCGGCGCAGAAGCTTCGGGAGAGCCGGCCCCGGCCTGCCTCGAATCGAGTCACGATCGAGCCCTCTTTTGTTGTTGGAAAATCACGTTCTTCCGGGCGATCGGCCGGGGGGAATCGCTACGCTCCGCCTGCTCATGGTGATGGCGCCCCGACCCCGGGAGCCGAAACGGATCTACCGATCCATCCCTACAACGAATCAGGAGAACACCTCATGCTGAGGTCCACCCTGGCGGCCTTCGCTCTTGCCGCCGCCCTCTTCACGACGTCGCTCTCGGCGCAGACCTTCCTGCAGGAGGACTTCTCGACCGCGGTCGGGTTGGTTCCGCCGGCAGGCTGGAGCAGCGTCTCGGGCATCTTCACTACCACCAGCACGACGCCGACCCCGGCGCCCTTCCGCTTCGACAATCCCGGCGCTCGCGCATTCAACGCGCCCTTCGCCGCGCCCTTCGCGATCGCCGACCCGGACAACGCGCCGTCGTTGAGCGGCGTCTACGATTCGATCCTGCGGGGTCCCGCCTTCAATGCGGCGGGCACGACCTTGCTGAACCTGACCTACGACACCTCGTTCCGCGCGCTCCAGACCGCAGGCGACTACGCCCAGACCGAGGTCTGGGACGGCTCGATGTGGAACGTCGTGGCCAACTTCACGACGAACCAGGGCTACCTCAACCCCACCGCCGCCGACGTCTCCGCCCAGATGCTCGACATCACGGCGGCCGCCGGCGGTTCCACCGCAGCCCAGCTGCGCTTCAACTACCGCTACGGCTTCGACTGGTGGTGGGCCATCGACAACGTCAAGATCGAGCAGCCCTCGCCGATCGACATGGCGATGGTCTCGATCGACTCGCCGGTCAACAACCCCTCGGCCTGCCTGCCGCCGACCGGTCTTCTGACCGTCACGGTGACCATCGAGAACCAGGGTTCGCTGAGCGTCCTCAACGGTTCGTTGATCCAGATGGACTACCAGGTCAACGGCGGTCCGGCGACGACCGAGTTCCTGCTCCTCGGCGCCGACCTGCTCCCCGGTGCCCAGATCCAGTACACCTTCGCGGCGCAGGCCAACCTGCCGGCTCCGGGTCCGAACACCCTCACGGCCACCGTGCTCCTCGCCGGCGACGCCGACCCGATCGACGATTCGCTGACGCAGAACTACGCCGCCGGCGGCGGCATGGGACTCGCCACGATGCCCTTCTTCGAGGACTTCGAGAGCCACGCCACGGTCGTGAACTCGACCAACGTTCCCGCCGGCTGGATCAACGATCCGACCGACGGCACCGGCACCTACCCGGACTGGCGCAACGAGCAGGGCACGACGGGTTCGCTCGTCGGTCCCACCGTCGATCACACGACGGGAACCGCGCTCGGCTGGTACATGTACATCGAGGATTCGGTCGGCACCGACCTGTCGGCGATCAACCTGATCACGCCCTGCATGGACTTCCAGACGGCCACGGCGCCGAGCCTGAACTTCTGGCACCACAGCAACGTCGTGCCAGGTTCCACCGACGACAACCTCCTCGAGATCGACGTCATCACCTATCCGGGCGGTGCGGTCACGATGAGCGTCGGCACCTTCCCGGCCAACGGCGTCGGTAGCGACTGGACCAACCACACCGTCGATCTCACGCCCTTCGCCGGCACGATCGCGCAGATCGTGTTCCGCGGTCGCAACGACAACGGCTCGTCCTTCCAGGATGACGTCGCCATCGACGACATCAGCATCTTCGAGCCGATGCCGACCCCGGGCCAGGCCCCGCGGACCGGTCTCGCGGCCTTCGACATCAACTCGGCGAAGAACATCAACAACGCCAACGTCGCCAGCGGTCTCGGCGGTCCCTACTACGCCAACGTGACCCAGGGGGGAATCTTCGGGCTCGGCTTCGACGGCTCGCCGAACCAGCCGATCGCGGTGGTCTACGGCGCCCTGAACCCGGTCTCCGCCACCTATCCCGGCGGCATCGGCCAGTTCGACGTCGGCGGCCCCGGCGTCGATCCGCAGGGCATCCCGCTGAACCTCGGCGTCCTCGTGAACGCCATCGCCTGGGCCAGTGCCCCGGCCGGCTTCCCCGTCGATGCGGTCTTCTTCTGCAGCGCCGGCGGCACGCTGAACGTCAACTTCGGTTTCCCGAACTTCGGCATCCCGGCCGGTTCGGTGCTGACGACCTTCCAGGCCGCCATCGCCGCTCCCGCCGCCCCGTTCGTCTACCTGTCGAACGCGATCGAGGTCACGGTCAACTGATGAGCGACACCTGATTGCGAGCTCGCTCGCAAGCGAAGACAGGGCGCCCCGAGGTCACTCGGGGCGCCCTTTTCCTTGCCCGGACGGAGGCCTCTCGACAGATCAGGTCGAGCGGCCGCGCGTGGAGCGCGCCACAGGAGCGCCGCTCTGACCGAGCGGCTTCCTCTTCGTCTCGCGCGTCCATGGCCGGCCTGTTTGCCGGCGCGCAGGAAGGCGTTCGGACAGAGCGGCATTCGAACGACGACGAGTTGCTCATGCCGGCCTGTCCGGCCGGCGCTCCTCGTGCCCGGCGGCAAACCGCCAGGCGACATCGCGAGCCCTCGGGATGCGTGGACGCGCGGCGGGATCGGGTGACCCAGGAAGAAGAACGAGGCCGCTCCCTCTCAGGGGAGCGGCCTCGTGGATGATGGCGAGTGCTCGCGCCAGGGCCCGACGCTGCACGCTTCGAGGCAGCCTCGAACGACGTCTCCCCGCAGCCAGGTCGAGAAGCGACATCGCGAGCCCTCGGGATGCGTGGACGCCATTCGGGGGCGGGTCGCCCAAGACGGAACAAGGCCGTCACGCATCGTGACGGCCTTGTCTCGAACTACCGAGTGCTCGCGCCAGGGCTCGAACCTGGGACCCGCTGATTAAGAATCAGCTGCTCTGCCAACTGAGCTACGCGAGCTGGATGGGCGGGAGGATACCACTCGAGAGGTCTCTCTCAAGCGTCTCCTCGACCCCGCCGCCGGAGGGAGGGCAAGGGGAATCGAACCCCCGACCTCCAGAGCCACAACCTGGCGCTCTAACCAACTGAGCTATGCCCTCCGTGTGCCTCCCGAGGAGGCGCCGCAAGGCGGTCATCCCTGCGGCGCAACAAAGTATGAAAGGGCCCCTGGAGCGTCAAGACGGCGCCCGTGGTCCGGTGATTTGTCGGCCTGAAAGCCGCGAATTGGCCGCTGGAGCCCGATTTTCGCGGCGAAAGGGCCGATTGCCGCTTGTCATGTCGGCCCCCCGTCGTAGGATTTCGAGCAATTCGGGAGGGAAACGGGTTCCACCCGTCCATTTTGTTCTTCTGAACACAGGAACGTGAATCATGGCCAAGAAAGCCAAGAAGAAGGCCGCCGCCAAGAAGGGCGCCTCGATGGAAACCCTGATCGTCGGCAGCAAGGTTAAGGGCGTCATCAAGGGCAACGGCTGCATGACCTCGGGCGAGCTGCTCGAGGCCCTGAACGCCAAGGTCCATGAGCTGCTCGGTGATGCCTGCCATCGCGCCTCGGCCAACAAGCGCTCGACCGTCCGCGCCCAGGATCTCTGATCGATCGAGTCGGGTCGTGAGCGACGGCTCGCCATCCCTTGCGACCCGGCGTCGGCGCTGACAAGATGCGCAATCGGAAAACCGGCCCCGCCCTGGCGGGGCCGATTCATTCGCTCCCGTAGGCTAATTGGATAAACCGCTGGCCTCCGAAGCCGGAATTTCGCGTTCGAATCGCGACGGGAGCACTCGGCCCGCCAAGCCCGCATGGGCAAACAAGCGCCCATAGCTCAGTCGGATAGAGCAACGGATTTCTAATCCGTAGGTCCCAGGTTCGAGTCCTGGTGGGCGTGCTCCTCACCCGACCACGCCAGGTCCCCATTCCGGAGTCCCTTCCATGAATGCAGCACGACTCGGTTCTTGCGCGCTTCTCGTCATCACGGCCTTCGCCCTGGGCCGAATCGATCGCGTCGGCGCGCTGGCGACGCCGCAGGACGAGAAGGCCCCCAGCCCCCAGGAGATCCAGAAGCGCGACCTGCAGCAGCGCAGCCGCGGCCCCGAGCATGCCACGCTGGCGAAGCGCGTCGGCGACTGGGACCTGGTCTACACCTTCCCCATGTACCAGGGCATGCAGATGCGGGCGGAGGCCAAGAGCCGGTTGATCCTGGGCGGGAACTTCGTCGAGACCACGATCCTCGGCAGCATGATGGGCCAGGCGATCGAGGCGCTGAACCTCCGCGGCTACGACACCCTCGCCGAGGAGCACATCAGCATCTCGATGGACAGCATGTACACCCTCGCCACCGAGATGCGCGGCAAGGCCGGCGAGGACGGCGTCGTGACCATGGGCGGCATCATGAAGGATTCCATGTCGCCGGGCGGGCGGCCCTTCCGTGCCGAGGAGCAGACGATCTCGGACGACGAGTACAAGGTCACCGTCTACGACCTGAGCGATCAGCCCGACAGGGAATTCGTGGCGGTCATCCTGCACTTCAAGCGCAAGGTCGCCGAGGGCGAGAAGAACTGACCCGAGACCGGGGACCGCAGATCGAGACGAGGCCCGCACCCCGACCCTGGGGCGCGGGCCTCGTTCATTTCAGTTCGGCCCAGGCCGGACCGAGCGCCTCGGGACCGCGAGCTCGGGGATCGCCCTCGAGCAGGACGAAGAGGCAGAAGGTGATGGCGTAGGCCCCGATCACGTCGATCGTGTAGTGCAGCCGGGCGACGAAGACCGAGACGGTCACCAGCAGGTGCGCCCCGAGCAACCACCAGCGCAGCCGTCTCATCGGCCAGAGCCAGAGGAGCACGAGGAAGGTGCTCGCGACGTGGCCCGAG
>JBFIHP010000035.1:0-11235 GCA_041601735.1 Planctomycetota bacterium
GGCCGCCCCCTTCTCTCGTTTCAGGAGGGATCGACCACCGGAACCGGTGTGAGACTCTTCCTGGCCGACAGTCGCGACATCCAGCGTTGCACCGACTCCCAGGACTTCGTGCTCTCGAAGCGCTCCTTCATCAGGGCATCGAGTCGCTCCAGTCGGTTGCGCGCCTCGTCCCACTGGTGACAGCGGACGAGGACGCCGAGCCAGAGCTGACAGGCATCGACGTTCTGCCGCCAGAGGCCGGGATGCTCGTCGAGAACCCGGCGGGCGAGTTTGACCGCGGTGGCGAAGCGGTCCGCGTCACGCGCCAGGGCGCCCAGGTCGAGGAGAGCCTCGGCCACGGCCTTGTTCTCCTGCGGATAGCCCTGGACGATCTCCTCGAGACAGGCGGTGGCCGCCGCCGGGTCCTTGCGCCTTCGATGGAGCGACGCCGCCGCCGCGAGCGCCTCGACCCGGCGTGCGGCGCCGGCATTGAAGCTCGCCACCTCGCGGTAGCTCGCCAGGGCCTCGTCCGTCCGACCGAGCCGCTGCAGGAGGCGCCCCGCCTCGATCAGGGCCTGCGCGCGCTCCTCCAGTGCGTCGGGCCAGCGCGACCCCACCGAGCGGAAGAGGACGAGGGCCTCCTCCTGCATCGCGACGCGCTCTTCGGCTTCGAGTGCCCGCGCGGCCTTCAGGCTCTTGCGCCCGGCCTGGAGGCAGCTCCGGGCGTCGTCCTGAGCATCGAGAGGCTGGGCTATCGTCGTGATCAGCGCGAGGGCCAGAGCGGCCGCCCGCAGAGAGTATCCAAACATCTTCATCGGGACCTTTCGTCCGGGTCCACGTCGGGTCGGGCCTCCTCGGGGGAAGCCTCGGGGTTCGTCCTCGCCTCGCCGCGGATCTGATCGAGAAGGCCCTCGAGGACCCGGCGGGCGCGATCCTCGACCGTCGATTCCAGGACCCCGGCGCGCAGGACCTCGTCTTGCCCTCTCAGTTCCTCGAGCCGGCTGCGCCAGCGCGGATGGGCGGCGAGCGCCTTCTCGACCAGGGCGTGCTCACGAGCGGCGAGGTCGCCGTCCAGATAGCGCCAGAGGAGATCGTCTTCAGGATCGTTCATCATCGAGGCGCCTCCAGTCGGCGGCGATGCCGTCCAGGCGACCGCGCAGGGCCTTTCGCGCCCGGGCGAGGCGGGCCTTCACCTGGACCACGCCGAGTCCCAGGCGTTCGGCCATCGCGCGGTAGCTCAATTCGTGTTCGTAGCGAAGCCGGAGTATCGTCATCGCATCCTCCGGCAGGGTCTCGATGAGGCCGCGCGTCTCGCGCGCCAGTTCTCGCCGGCGCAGGATCTGATCGACCGAGACATCCGATCCGGGCAAGCTGTCATGGAGCGCCTCGTCGAGACTTTCGACCTCGCAGCCTCCTCGCAGCCGCCGCCGCAGCGCGTCGAAGGCCGCGCAACGACCGATCTGCCACAGCCAGCGTCGGAAGCTCTCCGGATCACGCAGCCGATCGAGATTGCGCCAGGCGCGGAGGAAGGATTCCTGGCAGAGGTCCTCGGCGAGGTCCGCGTCGCGGACCAGGATGGTCAGCGATCGGATCAGCTCGGGCGCGAAATGGCGCACGAGGTCGGCGAAGGCCCTCTCATCTCCGCGTGCGCTCCCGGCGACCAGCGCGCGCTCCCGTTCCAGGTTCATGTCGATCCTCGATCAGTTCCCGTCATCTCCTGGTCGTCGCCGATCGTCGTGGGTGACCCACAAAATGAGAAAGACCGGATCGCTCCGGTCTTTCCCCTCTTGGTTTGTGGTCCGCTGCTCAGCCGTCGCTGCGCCGGCTCGACGAGCGACGGCTGCGGTAACGGCTCTTCATCACCTTCTCGTTGTAGATGTCCTTGAAGCGCTCGCATTGCGCCCAGGTTCCGGTGAAGAGCGGGGTGGTGTTCTTGATGACCTGGAAGATCTTCTTCCCCTCGTAGATGCACTCGAATCTGGTTTCCATGCCCTCTTCCTAATTGAGGCGATCGCTCCCGAGAAGAAGCGAACCATCTCCCTCGCGGCGCGGTCCGACCGAGGCCCGCGAGGGCTTCGATCGAGTGTCGTAAGTAGAGATTGGATTACGAGTTATGTCGTCAGGGCCGCATCATACAGAGCGGCCCTGCCGCGGGCAAGCAAATTCCCGCCACAAGCCGGGGGAAGGCCGCGGCCCCTGGTCCCCGCCGTCTCGCCCGGAATCCAATCCCTTCCCCGGTCGGACCTTGGGCGAGGCCGCAGGGGCGAGCCGGGCCGCAAAAAAGGCGGGCGGCGGTCGGCCCCGCCGCCCTTCACCGGTGGCCGAACGGCCCAGGTCTCAGGTCCCGAGACCCTCCTTGACGGCGCCGCAGATCATGTCGCCGATCTCGTCGGTCTTCAGGCCGCTGCTCGACGAGAGATCGGAGATGCGACCGCTGGAGATCAGATGGCTGATCGCGCCGTCGATCGCACGGGCCGCGGTGGGCTCGCCGACGTGGTCGAGGAGCATGGCCACCGCCGCGACGGTCGCGATGGGATTGGCCTTGTTCTGGCCCTTGTACTTCGGCGCCGAGCCGTGGATGGGCTCGAACATCGAGGTCTTGCCGGGATGGATGTTGCCGGAGGCGGCGACGCCCATGCCGCCCTGCAGGACGGCGCCGAGATCGGTGATGATGTCGCCGAAGAGGTTGGTCGTCACGACGGTGTCGAAGGCCTCGGGATTCTTGATCATCCACATGCAGGCGGCGTCGATGTAGGCGTGGTCCGTCTTGATGTCGGGGTACTCCTTCGCCACCGCGGCGAAGACCCGGGTCCAGATGTCCTGCGGCCGGATCGCGTTGGCCTTGTCGACCAGGGTCAGCTGCTTGCGCGGCCGGGTTCGGGCCGCCTCGAAGGCGTAGCGGATGACCCGCTCGACGCCGTGGCGGGTGTAGATCATCTCCGCGATGGCGATCTCCTGCGGCGAGTCCTTCTTGAAGATCCCGCCGACCTGGCAGTAGGCGCCCTCGGTGTTCTCCCGGATCACGAGCATGTCCACGTCCGAGGCCTTCTTGCCCTTGATCGGGCAGATGTCGTCGGAGGGGCACTTGATCGGTCGCAGGTTCACGAAGAGATCCATCTTGAAGCGGATCCCCGCGATGATCGAACGCTCGAGGAGACCGACCTCGATGCGCGGGTCGCCGATCGCACCGAGAAGGAGCGCGTCCATCTCGCGATACTCGGAGTAGGCCGAATCGGGATGGGTCTCGCCGGTGGCAAGGTAGTGTTCCGCGCCCCAGGGGTAGTCCTTCGTCACGAAGTCGAAGCCGTACTTCTCGGCCGCGACGCGCAGGACCTTCAGGCCCTCCACCACGACCTCGGGGCCGATTCCGTCGCCGCCGATGACGCCGATCTTGTAGGTCATCTGTTCACCTTTCCGCAGCTAAGCATTCTCGTTCAAGCCTCACGCTCGATGAGCATGGCAATTCCCTGGCCGCCGCCGATGCAGGCGGCAGCGATTCCAAAGCGAGCACCGCGGCGCTCGAGTTCGTGAACCAGCGTGAGCGCCAGTCGCGTTCCGGTCGCCCCCAGGGGGTGACCGAGCGCGATCGCGCCGCCGTTCACGTTGACCTTGTCGCGATCGAGGCCGAGGGCCTTCTCGCAGGCGAGATACTGGGGTGCGAAGGCCTCGTTGATCTCGTAGAGATCGACCTCGTCACGACCGATGCCGGTCTTCTCCCAGAGCCCCTGGATCGCCGGGACCGGCCCGATCGACATCAGCTTGGGATCGACGCCGACGATGTTCCAGCCGCGGATGACGGCGCGCGACTTCAGGCCGAGCGCCTTCGCCTGCTCCTCGGTCGCGAGGATCATGGCGGCGGCGCCGTCGACGATGCCGGAGGCGTTGCCCGCCGTGACGAGCCCGCCTTCGCCGAAGGCCGGACGCAGACGCGCGAGACCCTCGATGTTCGTCTCCGGCTTGATGTGATCGTCGAGATCGACGACCAGCTCCTTGCGGCCCATGCGCACGGTCACGGGAGCGATCTCGCCGGCGAAGATGCCGGCCTTCACCGCCTCCGCGCCGCGCTGGTGCGAGCGGAGCGCGAACTCGTCGCACTCCTCGCGGCTCACCCCGGCCTCACGCGCGGCGTTGTCGGCCGTCTGCGCCATGTAGGTGTCGCAGAAGGAGTCGCGCAGACCGCTGAAGAGGTAGTCCACCATCTTCGGCTCGCTGCCGAAACGGACACCCGCGCGCATCTTGTGGCCGTAGACGCAGAAGGGCGCCTGCGACATGCTCTCCATGCCACCCGCCACGGTGAGTTCGGCCTCACCGAGCATCATCATCTGCGCGGCGTTCACCATCGACTGGAGGCCGCTGCCGCAGATGCGATTCACGGTGAGCGCCGGGACCTCGATCGGGATACCGGCCTTCAGCGCCGCGTGTCGCCCGCCGTAGTGGGCATCGACCGAGGTCTGCATGGCATTGCCCATGACGACGTGGTCGATCTTCTCCGGCGCGACGCCCGCGTCGGCGAGAGCCGCGGCGATGGCGTGGCCGCCCAGGTCGTTGGCCGAGAGCTCGGCGAGCTTGCCGAATCCGGGCGTGCCGCAGTATTCGGCCATGGGCGTGCGCTTGCCGCCCACGATGACGATCTTCTTCATTTCACTTCCCTTCAAACCGAGCCGCGCGCTTCTCGAGAAAGGCGTTCAGGCCCTCCTTGACGTCCTCGGTCGCGCCGACGACGCCGAAGAGGTCGGCCTCGAGACGGAGCGCGTCGTCGAGGTTGGAATCGAGACCGCGGACCACGCAATCGATGATCAGACGACGGGCGATCGGAGCCTTCGCGGCCAGCTTCGTCGCCATCGCGAGGGCCGCGTCCAGGAGTTCGGCATCCGGGAACACCCGGTCCACGAGGCCGAGCTCGAGGCCGCGGTCGGCCTTCACCGGGTCGCCGCCGAGCAGCAGTTCGAGGGCGGCGCCCTTGCCGATCAGCCGGGGCAGGCGCTGGCTGCCGCCGAAGCCCGGGATGATGCCCAGGTTGATCTCGGGTTGTCCCATCCGGGCCGACTCCGCCGCGTAGCGGATGTGGCAGGACATCGCGAGCTCGAGGCCGCCGCCGAGCGCGAAGCCGTTGATGGCCGCGATGACCGGCTTGGAGCAGCGGTCGATGGCGTCCATGGCGGTCTGGCCGTGGCGGGAATGAGCCCGGAGTTCGAAGCCGGACATCTTCGCCATCTCGGCGATGTCCGCTCCCGCCGCGAAGGCGGGCTTCTTGCCGCCCTCGCCGCCCGTCAGCACCGCGGCGCCGAGCGCCGGGTCCGCGTCGAAGGCCTCGAAGGCCCGGCGGATCTCGCCGAGAGTGTCCGCCGACAGCGCGTTCATGACGGCGGGTCGATCGATGCGGACGATCATCACGCCGTCCCGGTTCTCGACCTTGATGTTCTGGTAGTCGCTCATGAGGTTCAGCTCACCTTGAAGGACTCGATCTTGATCTCGTCGTTCGGTCGATCGCTGCCGTCACGCGGGGCGGCGGCGATGGCGTCGGCGACGTCCTGGCCCGAGGTGACCTTGCCGTAGGCGGTGTACTGGCCGGTCAGATGGGGTGCGTCGGCCGTGCAGATGAAGAACTGGGATCCGGCGCTGTCCGGATCCATCGATCGCGCGGCGCCGAGGACGCCCTTCATGAAGCTCTCGTCGTTGAACTCGGCCTTCACCTTCCAGCCCGGGCCGCCGCGGCCCGTGCCCTCGGGGCAGCCGCCCTGGATCATGAAACCGGGAATGACGCGGTGGAAGATGAGGCCGTCGTAGTAGCCGTCGTCGGCCAGCTTCTTGAGGTTCTCGACGTGCTTGGGGGCCTTGTCGGGCCAGAGCTCGAGCTCGATGGTTCCCTTGCTGGTGACGATCGTGGCTTTCTTGGCGGTCATCTTCTTCTCCCTTGTCGTAGTGGCGGTCCGCGCGGGACCGGAGTGCGTCTCTCGCGGCTCTCAGCCGCGCAGGAACGAGACCGACTGGCCCATGCCTCCGCTCACGCAGAGCGTCGCCAGGCCGCGTCGAGCGTCGCGTCGCTTCATCTCGTGAAGCAGCGTGACCACGATGCGGGCGCCGGTGGCACCGATCGGATGGCCGAGCGCGATCGCGCCGCCGTTGAGGTTGACCCGGTCGGCCTCGATGCCCCACTCGCGAAAGCAGGCGAGGACCTGGGCGGCGAAGGCCTCGTTCAGCTCGATGAGGTCGTAGTCCTCGATGCCGATGCCGAGCTTCTCGTTCAGGCGGGCGGTGGCCGGCACCGGGCCGATGCCCATGAAGCGCGGATCGACGCCGGCCGCGGCGTCGCCCTCGATGAAGGCGAGGACCTCGAGTCCGCGGCGCTTCGCCTCGTCCTCCGACATCAGGAGCACGGCGGCGGCGCCGTCGGTGATCCCCGAGCTGTTGCCGGCATGGACCGTGCCGTCCTCGCGGAAGACGGGCTTGAGCTTCGCCATCGACGCGGCGTTCACGCCGTCGCGCGGATGCTCGTCGGCGTCGATCACGACGTCGCCCTTCCGCGCCTTGACCGTCACGGGGATGATCTCGTCGGCGAAACGACCGGCCTTGCGCGCCGCCTCGCAGCGATTCTGCGACATCGTGGCGTAGAAGTCCTGCTCGGCGCGGTCGATCTCGAAGCGGTCGGTGAGATTCTCGGCAGTCGCACCCATGAGCTGCCCCGCCAGCGGACAGAGGAAGCCGTCCTGGTACATGCCGTCTACCAGCGGCGCGTGGCCGAGGCGATAACCGTCGCGGGCGCGGGGCAGCATGTAGGGCAGGCGGCTCATGCTCTCGGTGCCGCCGGCGACGACGATGGCGGCATCTCCGCTCATGATCTCGCGCGCACCGAGGACGATGCTCTTCAGGCCCGAGGCGCAGGCCATGTTCATGGTGTAGGCGATGACGCCGTCGTGGAGACCGCTCTTCAGCGCGATCTGACGCGCTGGGTTGGGGCCGCCGCCCGCCTGCCGGCCGTTGCCGAAGATGAGCTGATCGACCTCGCCGCCCTCGACGCCGGCGCGTTCGAGCATCGGTTTGACCACGGCCGTGCCCAGCTCGACGGCGCTCAGGTCGTTGAAGCCGCCCATGAACTTACCGATGGGAGTCCTGAAGGCATGCGTGACGGCGACGCGGGTCATGAATCCGCTCCTGCTGACGGTCCGATTCCTGGGCTTGCGACGAGGCCGCGGACTCTAACACGGCTCCGGGCCTCGGCAAAGCGCCCGGATGCCTCCGGCGACGTCCGGAATCCTTTTGGTGACCGCGATTTGTGTTAGATCTCAAGGGTCCCTATTCCGGCCCGACCCGCCAGCGCGTCCGGTCGATTCGAGAATTCCGCCACGACCCTGCGAGACCGCGATGCGCGTCACGATCCTCGGCACCAGCTCGGCCACGCCGACCTTCAAGCGAGCGCTCTCCGGAACGCTCGTGGAGCGGGAGGGCGAGTCCTTCCTTTTCGACTGCGGCGAGGGCACGCAGTACCAGCTGATGCGGGCCGGGGTCCGCCGCGGGCGGCTCGGGACCATCCTGATCACCCACCTGCACGGCGATCACTACTACGGCCTGCCCGGGCTCCTCTCGTCCCTCGGACTCAACCAGCGCGAATCCTCGATCCGCATCATTGGCCCCCAGGGGATCCGCCGGTTCGTGGACTTCGTCCTCAACTTCCCCAAGCGCTTCGCCCTCCCCTTCCCCGTCGAGTGCCACGAGCTGCCGCCCGGCTTCGAGGGGGTCGTCCACGAGACGGACGAGATCAGGATCGTCAGCGCGCCCCTCGAACACCGCCTCCCCACGCACGGCTATCGCTTCGAGGAGAAGCCCCGCCCCGGCGCCTTCGATGCCGAGAAGGCGGATGCGCTCGGCATCCCCTTCGGGCCGGAGCGCGGCCGCCTGATCCGGGGCGAGACCATCACCCTCGCGGACGGTCGCCAGATCGGGCCCCAGGACATCGTGGGCCCTCCTCGTCCCGGCCGCAGCTTCGCCTACTGCACCGATACGACGCTCTGTCTCGGCGCCAAACGCCTGGCCCAGGACGTCGATCTCCTGGTCCACGAATCGACCTACGGGGAGGAGTTCTGGCAGCTCGCCGACGAGCGCAAGCACGCGACGATCCGCCAGGCCGCCGTGCTGGCCCGAGCCGCGCGTGCCAGGACCTTCGTCGCGACGCACTTCTCGACCCGCTACGACCGCGAGAAGATCCGGGAACTCGAGGACGAGGGCCGCGCGATCGTCTCCGACCTCATCATGGCGTCCGACCTCATGTCCGTGGAGATCTGAGGGGCCCTCAGACCGGATGCCGGATGAGCGCTTCCGCCGCGAGTCCGCCGGGCGCCCGCACCGATCCCCTGAGCAGGGCCGCGGCGACCTCGTCGTCGTGCGAGAAGAAGGCCACCCACTGATTGTGCACCGCACGCGCCAGCCACTCCGCCTTCTTCTCCATGCTCACCAGGGGCATGAGATCGAGCGAGCTGATGACGTTCAGGGGTAGATGCAGGAGGCTCGGGACGAGGTCGCCGAAGAAGATGGCGCCCTCGTTCTCGGACTCGATCACGACGATCTGGTGATCCTCGGTGTGGCCGCCGGTGAGATGCACCCACAGACCGGGCAGGAGCTGGAGGTCGCCCTCGATCAGCTCGAGCTTCTGGTGCCAGAGCAGGGCCTCGTAGTTCTCCTTGTTGTAGAGACCGCGGGTCCTGAGGTTGGCGTGGATGCCGTTCTCCCACTCGCCCGACTGGATCACGATCCGGGCGCGCGGAAAGGTCGGCTCGAGCGCCCCGTCGGTGCCCATCCTGGTGAGCCCGCCGGCCGCGGCGAAGTGCAGGTGGGTCATGACTACGATGTCGATCGACTCGCGGTCGAGCCCCGCCGATTCGAGCAGGTCGTCGATCCGCGCCGCGCGCGTGACGCCTTCGCGCATCTCGGTCTCGGCGTCGAGCTTGTCGCCGAGGCCGCAGTCGATCAGCACGTTCTTGCCCTGGCCCTGCACCAGGAAGAAGGTCAGCCCGAAGGGCAGTCGATTCTGCTCGTCGGGGGTGGCCAGGAGGGACCACTGCGACTTCGGGATGCAGCCGAAGCTGACCCCGCCGTCGCGGAGGATGAGCCCCTCGTAGAGCGGGAGGACGAAGTAGTTGCCGATCTTCATGCGTTGCGGACTCCAGGGCCGTGATCCTACCGGGACGGCCCCGGACTCGTCCAGCTACGCCGGCAGGATCCCGGCCGCGATGGCGCGCCGGGCCACGGCGTCGCCGCCGAGCGCGACCGCGAGATAGCGTGCGTCGCGGTAGATCCGCTCGACCGGATACTCCTCGCTGTAGCCGTAGCCGCCGTAGACCTGGATCGCGTCGTCGGCCGCCTTCATCGCGAATTCCCCGGCCAGGGTCTTCGCGATCAGGGCGAGCTGCGCGACGTCGGCTCCCTCGTCGAGTCCGCGCGCGGCCGACATGACCAGATTGAAGACCGCGGCCTGCCCGATCTCGGCGCTCGCGAGACGCTCGCGCATCGCGTCGAAGTTGGAGATCGGTCGGCGGAACTGCCGACGCTCGGTCGAGTACTGCGCGGCGGCCTTGCCGGCAGCGCGCATCAGGCCCACGCCGATGGAGGCCAGGGACAAGGCGAGGCGCGTCGCGACCATGGCGAGGAGTCCCTCGGCCGCTCCCGCGGCGCCCACGCGCCGAGCGATCGGGACGCTCACTTTCTCGAAGCGCAGCGAGCAGCTGCTCACGCCTCGCATGCCGAGACGCTCCACGCTCTCGCCGCGGACGAGACCGTCCGCGTCGCCCGGAACGAGGACGGCGGAGAGCCCCTCGCCCTCGCGAGCGAAGACCAGGAAATCCTCGGCAGCGACGCCGCCGAGCACGTGCTTCTTCGTCCCATCCAGGACGAGCTTGCCGCCGACCTCGCTGACGGTGGTCTCGATGCCGGAGGACCCGAGGCCGCCCTCGCCCTCGAAGGCCGCGAGCGCGCCGCTCCTGTCTCCCGTCGCGACCGCGGCGAAGATCGATTCGTCCTTGCAGCCGCCGTGCGCGACGGGCTCGAGGAAGCCCGCGCTCTGCAGGGCCACGTGGAGGGCGCAGGCAGCCGAGGCTTCGGCCATCTCGATCAGCGCGGCCTGCTGGCTGACCTGGTCGAATCCGGCGCCGCCGAGGTCCTCGGGGATCGCGATCGCCAGCAGTCCCAGCTCGGCCACCTGTTCGAGCACCTCGGGCGGAAAGGAGGCCGCGTGATCGATCGCCTCGGCCCGGCCGATGAGCTCGCCCGCGCAGAAGACCTGGACCGAATCGAGGATCATCCGCTGATCCTCGCCGAGCGGCGGAAAGAGGTAGTTCGCGTTCATCGGGTCGCTCCCCCGGCTTCGAGTTCGCTGAAGAGCTGCTTCGCGATGACCAGCTTCTGGATCTCGGTGGTGCCCTCGTAGAGCTCGCAGACACGGCAATCCCGCATCAGGCGCTCGGCCGCCGACTCGGTGCCGTAGCCGGTCTCGCCGAGGAGCTCCACCACCTCGCGGCAGACGTCGTTCGCGGTCCGGCTGGCGAAGAGCTTCGCCATCGAGGCCTCCTTGATGTGCGGCGCACCGTTGTCGCGCAGCTCCGCCGCGCGATAGGCGAGCAGCCGTGCCGCGTCGATCCGCGTGGCCATGTCCGCGATGCGGAACTGCACGGCCTGGGTCTTTGCCATCGGCTTGCCGTCGCGGACGAGGGCGCCCACGCTCTGGAGGGCCAGCTCGACCGCCGCCCGGCCGATGCCGATCGCCTGGATCGCGATGCCGATGCGCCCGCCGTTCAGGAGATCCATCGCGATGTTGAAGCCGCGATTGAGTTCGCCGAGCAGGTTCTTCTGCGGCACCCGGACGTCCTTCAGGTAGACGGCCACGGTGGTGCTGCCGCGCAGGCCGAGCTTCGGCTCGTGCTTGCCGAAGGTCACGCCCTTCGACTCCATGTCGACCACGAAGGCGCTGATCGCCCTGGCGTCGCGGGCGGCGGGATCGAGCTCGGTTCGGGCGAAGACGATGCCCACCTTGGCCATGTCGCCGGTCGTGATCCACATCTTGTCGCCGCTGATGACCCAGTCGTCACCGTCGCGAACGGCCGTGGTCTTCATCGCCGCGGCGTCGCTGCCCGAACCGGGTTCGGTCAGAAGGTAGGCGCCGAGCCACTCCCCGGTCGCGACCTTGGGCAGGAACTCCTCCTGGAGTTCGGGCGAGGCGTAGGTCTTGAGCGGCGTGGACATCAGCGAGGTGTGGACGCTGATCGTCAC
>JBFIHP010000036.1:0-11190 GCA_041601735.1 Planctomycetota bacterium
AGGCCCAGAGGCTCGAGCAGGAGCGCATCGACCGCGAGCTGCGCCGACTCCGCGAGCAGGTCCGGCACGAGCGAGTTCGAGGCGACGAGCGCTTCGGTGAGACCATGCGCCGCCTCGACGCCCACGACGGCCATCTGGGTGTCGATACCCGCTTCCCGCCGCCGCTTCCCGGCGCCCTGACGGCCTTGCCGGCGGGCCACCCCCTCGCCGAGGTCGAATGGTGGTACGCTCATCCCGACGAGGACGACTACCGGGGTCCCTTCGGCAACGAGGACTTCGGCCGCCTCCTCGCGAACGGCGAGATCGAGCCCGATACCCTGGTCTGGTGCGAGAAGCTGCCGGACTGGTCCGAAGCGGCGTCGGTCCCGGAATTCGCGGAGTACTTCGATGTCTGAGCACGCGACGCCGCCGCCGCTCGGCCCGCGCGACGAGACCGACTTCAAGGACGGCGTCTACTGGTTCGACGGCATCCTCGAGGGTCCCGTCGGTGACATCCAGGCCATGCGTGCGACCCTGCCGAAGCTCGCCGCGCTCGGCCTCGAGGCCGTGAACATCGAGGTCGAGGGCGGTCGCTTCTCGCTGCTCGCGGCCGACGGTCGCCGGACCATTGCCGCGGAGCACGGTCTCGACCTCGAGGCCGTCCGCAACGAACTCGAGGCCCTGATCGCGCTGTCGCCGCGCCCCGAGGCCTGCGAATCGACTCTTCGCGCCACCGAGTACGGCCGCGAGCGGGCGCGCGAGACCCTCTTCGCGGTCAAGAAGGGTACGATCAGCCGGGTCAGCCGCGAGCGCGCGCTTCGCGCGGAGGACGCCGCCCGAGCCGCCCTCCCCGAGCCCGGTGCGGTCGATCCGGTCCTCGGGCGCCGCCGGAAGCTGATCCTCGTCTCGGCCCTCACTCTGGCCGGCCTGTTCATGATCTGGCAAAGCGGCGTGATCGGGGCGCTTTTTGCCCCCGCGGCCTCCGATCTCGAGATGGACGCCGGCCCCTTCACGGGCCTCCTGCAGATCGAAATCGATTCGGCTCCGCTCGGCTACGAGATCACGTTGCGCCGCGGGTCGGCCTACCCCGCCAGTCCGCGTGCCGCCCGGGAGGCGCAGGAGGCCGCTCCCGATCTGAAGATCGCCGGAGCCATCGGCGCCGTAGCCGACGGCGATCTGATCTACATCCAGTTGCTCGACGAGAAGGCGGAGCCGATCGGCGGTGCGGGCCAATCCCTGCGCCCCCTGCTCGAGGGCGAGAAGGTCCACGTGAGCACGGTCCTGCAGGCCCGTCGCGGTGCTCGCACCATTCGCCTTGCCTTGAGCCCCGGTATCGGTCACAAGAACATGTGACCCGCCCGCTCGACATCATCGGCGACATCCACGGCCGGCTCGGTGCCTTCGAAGCCCTGCTCGCCGAGCTCGGCTGGCGACGAGAGGGCGAGACCTACCGACATCCCGACGATCGCCTGCTGGTCTCCATCGGCGACGTGCTCAACAAGGGTGAGGACCCGCTGGGCGCACTCGAGCTGATGGAGCGCCTGATCGCGGCCGGTCGCGGCGCGATGATCCTGGGCAATCACGAGGTGAACGCCGTCCACTACATGCACGGCCTCAGACCGAAGACGCCGGGCACGACGCGGCAGTTCGCGACGACGCTGGCCCAGATCGAGGCCGACCCCGAGCGCTGGACCCGCGCCGAGCGGTTCATCCGCAAGCTGCCGCTCACCCTCGAATTCGACGAAGGGCGACTGCGCCTCGTCCACGCCTGCTGGCCCGACCCCGACCTGCCGCCGCCGCCCGGGACCCTCGAGGACGACGAGGCTCTCGAGGCGACCGGCCATGACCGTCCTCTCCAGGCCTCGCTCCTGCACTGCGTGAAGGGTCCCGAGGTCGCGGTCGAACCCTACGTAGACAGCGAGGGCATCCGTCGGCACCGCGATCGGATCGCCTGGTGGGAGCTGCACCCGGTCGAGGCGCCCACGACGGTCTTCGGCCACTACTGCTTCCCCTGGCACCACCGCTCCGGCAGCGTCCAGGAGCCCGCCTGGCTCGGCCCGGGTCACAACGCCACCTGCCTCGATTTCGGCGCCGGCCGCGGCGACCGCCTCGTCGCCCTCCGCTGGCCCGAACGCCGCTTCGTCTCCATCCCGGTCACCTAGGCTTCCGACGCAAAACCGCCGCTCGGCGGCGCCTCGGTGCCCGAGGCAGAGGGATAGGCGTGACCGGGCGACACGTGGGGTACGATGGCGCCGCCAAGCGGCAGTTCTGCGTCTGACGCCGAAAGCTCGGGAGCCGGGCGGCGTAGGCCGAGCGAAGGAGAACCGAGATGAACACGAGACGCGAGTTCCTGAAGCTGGCCGGGATCGGAGCCGGCGCCCTTCTGGTCGGCACGCGGGGTCTTTCGGCGCGGAGTCGCGCGGCGGCGCCCGAGAAGATGAAGGTGCTGATCATCGGCGGCACGCGCTTCCTCGGCCCGCACGTCGTCGCGACGCTCCGCGCGCGCGGCCACGAGGTGACCCTCTTCAATCGCGGCCGCAGCAATCCGGAGCTCTTTCCCGACCTCGAGAAGCTGGTCGGCGACCGCCGCAAGGATCTCTCCGCGCTCGACGGCCGTCGCTTCGACGCCGTGATCGACACCTGCGGCTACTTCCCGCGCGATCTCGAGCTGAGCACCGCAAAGCTCGCCGACTCGGGCTTCTACTGCTTCATCTCGACCGTCTCCGTCTACAAGTCGGCCGACAGCGAGGACACCGACGAGTCGAGCCAGGTCCTGACCCTCGAGGACCCCGCGGCCGAGAAGCAGATCACCAACGAGAACTACGGCGCGCTCAAGTACCACTGCGAGCAGGCCGCGCTCGCCGGGATGCCCGAGAAATGCGTCAACGTCCGACCCGGCCTGATCGTCGGTCCGCGCGACGAAACCGACCGATTCACCTACTGGCCGGCGCGCATCGCCCGCGGCGGTCGCGTGCTGGCGCCGGGCAAGCCTGAATGGGGCACGCAGTACATCGACGTTCGCGATGTCGCCGACTTCGCGGTGACGCTCTGCGAGAGCAAGACCAAGGGCACATTCAATGCCATCGGCCCGGCCGAGCCGATGCCGATGGGCCGCCTGCTCGAGACCTGCAAGAAGATCGCGAAGAGCGAGGCCGAACTCGTCTGGGTCGGCAGCGACTTCCTGGCCGCGCAGGGCGTGCAGGCCTGGTCCGAGATGCCGCTCTACATGGGCGCGCCGAAGGGCGAGCGTCCGGCCATCGTCTCTAACGAGAAGAGCGTGAAGGCCGGGCTGAAGTACCGCACGGTCGAGGACACGGTCGAGGCCACGCTCGACTACCACCTCTCGCTGGGGGCCGACCGCAAGCTCCGCTGGGGCATCGACCCCGAGAAGGAGGCGAAGGTGCTCGCGGCCTGGGACGTCGAGAACCGGCAGGCCAAGGGCGGGAAGTGACGAATTCGCCGGAGGGCGATGAACGAGCTCGGCGGAGGGGCGAGAGACGCGCGCTGCTTCTCGCCTTCCTCGCCTTCTTCTTCCTGCTCTGCGGCTACTTCGTGCTACGCCCTCTTCGCGAGGAGGCCGGCGTCGCCGGCGGCGTCCGCAACATCAAGTGGCTCTACCTCGGCACCTTCTTCGGAATGCTGGCCGCCACGCCCTTTTACGCCTTCCTGGTCTCGCACTGGCCCCGGGCGAAGATCATCGCCATCGCCTTTCGCTTCTTCATCGCCAACATCCTGATCTTCGGGCTCCTGCGCCTCGACGACGAATTCTGGGTCTGGGGCAGTCGGGTCTTCTACTGCTGGCTCTCGGTCTTCAATCTCTTCGTCGTCTCGCTCTTCTGGAGCCACCTGGTCGATGTCTTCGATCCGGCCCACTGCCGCCGCCTCTTCGGTCTCGTCGCGACCGGGGGCTCGCTCGGCGCGATCGCGGGCTCGCTGATCACCGATCTCGGCATCGGCACGCTGGGCCCGGCCGCGCTCTTTTTGGTCCCGGCCCTGATGCTGGAATGCGCTCATCTCGCTCTGTCGCGCTGCGCCCGGGCGATCGAACCCGCCGCCGAGACTGCGGCACCAAGGGGCCGGGACGAGCTGATCGGCGGCGGCCTCCTCGAGGGACTGAGGAGCGTCCTGCGCTCGCCCTACCTCGTCCTCATCTCCTGTTTCCTCTTGTGCATGACGACGTCCTCGACCTTCGCCTACTTCGAGCAGGCGAATCTGGTGAAGCGGGCCTGGCCCGACGACCCCGAGAGCCGCACCCGCTTCTTCAGTCGCCTCAATCTCGGTGTGCAGCTGCTCACCCTGGTCTTCCAGGCCCTGGTGACCGGCGCCGTCGTCCGACGATTCGGACCGGGCCGGGCATTGCTGGCCCTGCCGCTGGTCTGCGCGCTCGGTTTCCTCGCGCTGGGCCTCGCGACGGCCTCGCTCGACACCACGATTGCGGGACCCGGCCTCGCGATCGCGGTGCTCGCCGTGTTCCAGATCGCCCAGCAGGCCACGAGCCGCGGGCTCGCGTCGCCGACCCGGCAGATGCTCTTCGCGCCGCTCGAGCGCAGCGACAAGTACAAGGCGAAGAGCTTCATCGACACGGTGGTCTATCGCGGCGGCGACCTGGCCTCGGGCTTCGCCTTCGACGGCCTGATCGCGATCGGTATCGGCCTGGCCGGCGTGGCCTTCCTCGGGGTCCCCCTCGCCCTGCTGTGGATCTCGATCGCGCGCCGCATCGGTCGTCGCGAGGCGCGTCTTCGGAGCTGAGCTCAGCGCGGGACGCGAGCGAGGTTGGCGGCGGCGTGAGGACCGCGGACGTCGATGAAGACGGCCGCGGTCTTGTCGCTCTGCACCGCCAGCCAGCGCCCGCCGAGCGCGGCGAGCTCCTCCCGCGTGACGAGCCCGGGCGCGACCACGAGGATCTCGAAGCCCAGTTCGGCGCGGAGGCGCTCGCGCCCGGCGACGCTGAGGAAGTCCAGCATCGCCTCGGCCCGTGCCTTCCCCCAGAGCGAGATGCGGCCGTCGTGCGCGCTCCTGTTGCGGGGCGCCAGGCGCCAGCCGAGATAGCCGCCCCAGGCGACGGGATGGAAGAGCCGGCCCTCGAGCCGGTGGCGCTCGATGAAATCCGCGGCCGCAACCGGGTAGTGCGGCGCGTAGAGCGCGACGAAGGGCGAGTCGCCGCGCTCGACCGTCTTGCGGTACCAGCTCCAGCGATCGGCGAGCGGGAAGGCGACGACGAGCAGGAGTGCAGCCGTCATCAGGACCGGTCGATGCCGCGGTCGCGCGACCCGCGCGAGGCCCGAATCGAGTAGCGGGGTCAGCATGTAGAGCAGGCGAAATGAGCGCAGCCCCAGCGCGAGACCGAGGAGGTCGAGACCGAGACGCCGCCGCGGCCGGGCCCAGAGGGCGAAGAGGACCAGGGCTCCCGCGAGGACCCATTCGCGACCGAACTCGGCGACCGGCTGGCGCCAGAGCGGCAACCACTCGGGCACGAGCGGCCCGGTCTCGATCGTGAGCCGGACGAGTTCGAAGGTCTCGAGGGGGCCGCGCGGCGTGAGGCAGAGCGCGACGGCGCAGGCGAGCGCGTCGAGGAGCCGCGCGCGCGCGATCGCGGTCCAGCGCCGGGAATTCTCGCCCAGTCCGCGCGCGAGGCAGAGCAGGGGCACGACGATGGCGCCGGGATGGAGGTTGATCCACAGCAAGGTGAGGCCGAAGAGCAGCCCGCGGCGGCGCGCGCTCGCGCGCCGCTCCATGATCGCGAGGATCACGAAGAAAAGCAGGATCGAGAAGACGTCGGGTCTTCCCCGCCAGCGGTGGATCGAGCAGGCTGCGGCAAAGGCGGCCGCGAGCGCCGCGGCGCCTTCGTTCCGGGTCGCCCGGAAGGTCTCGGAAAAGACCAGCGCGAGCAGGGTTGCGGCGACGAGGGCCACCACCAGCACGACACCGTGCAGACCGAGGATGGAATGAGCCAGCGCGAAGACCGTCTCGCCGAGCCAGGCGCCCATGTCGGGGGCGCGCTCGAAGTCCAGGTAGCTGATCGGATCGGCGTCGAGCCGCGGACCCTGCTCGAGCATCGCTTCGCCCATCGCCAGGTGCCAGGGGAAGTCCATGTCGGCGAGCGGACGGTAGGCACAGAGGAAGCCCAGGATCGCGCAGGCGACCAGCCAGGCGGTCGGCGCGCTCGGGGCCGGGGGCGTGATCTCGGAACGGCTCTCCTTCATCGCGGGCATGGTAGCCGAGGCCGCGCCCTGCCGCTCCTCCTCGTGCTCATTTCGGTTCTGGGCTGCGGCGAAGAGCGGGCGCCGACCGAGCTCGCCGGACCGATGGTCGGCCTGGTGACCGAGACCGAGGCCCTGGTCTGGCTGGCCGGCGAAGGCCGCGCGCGGCTCCGCTACTGGCCGGCGAGCCGACCCGAGGCCCGGCGCACGACGCGGTCGATCGATCTCGGCAACTCGCCCTCCGGGATCGCGAAGTTCCGCCTCGAGGGGCTCGAGCGCGACCGCCGCTACGCCGGCGTCGTCATCGTCGACGGCCGGCAGCGCGACCGCTTTGCCTTCAGGACCGCGCCGAGGCGGGGCGCCGAGCCGGAGCTCGTGATCGCGACCGGCTCCTGCGCCTACCTGCACGACCCGGAGACCGACCGCGGCCCCTCCTACGGCGGCGACCCGCGGATCTTCCGCGCCATCGCGGCGGAGCGTCCCGACCTCATGTTCTGGCTCGGCGACAACGTCTACTACCGCGACGCCGACCTCGAGAGCGAGGCACTCATGCGCCGCCGTCAGCTGCGGCCGCGCCTCAACGACGACGTCCGCGCGCTGCTGCGTCGCTGCGCCAACCTCGCGATCTGGGACGATCACGACTACGGCCCCAACGACTCGGACGGGAGCTTCGCGAGGAAGAGCCTCTCGCTCGAGATCTTCACCGACTTCTGGGCCAACCCGCCGATGGGCACGACGACCACGCCGGGCGTCTTCTTCCGCCACCGGCTCGGCGATCTCGAGTTCTTCGCGACGGACGGACGCTACCACCGGAGCCCGAACGCCATGGCGGACGGACCGGCGAAGACCATGCTCGGCCGCGAGCAGCTCGACTGGCTGGTGGCGGCCCTCGCCGAGAGCGACGCGACCTTCAAGGTCGTGGTCTTCGGCAATCAGGTGCTGAATCCGATCTGTCGTTTCGAGGGGATGGAGCTCTATGCCCATGAACGAGGGCGGCTCCTCGACGCGATCGCCGCGCGCGGCATCTCCGGCGTCATCTTCCTGAGCGGCGACCGGCACCACAGCGAGATCATCCGGCGCGAGCGCGCGGGAACCTACCCGCTCCTCGACCTCACGGTCTCGCCGCTTCTCTCCGGGACCTACGGCGACGACGAGCGCCGGAATCCCGCGCGCCTGCCGGGGAGTTACCTCACCGACGTCCGCAACTTCGCGCTCCTCCGTCTCCTCGGCCGCGGTCCCGAGCGGCGCATCGAGATCGAGTTTCGCGACCTCGACGGCCGACTGCTCTTCGGGACCCGGGTCCGGGCCCGGGAGCTCCGTTGACGGCGCTTTTTCGCTTTCCGCGAACTCCGGGACGCCTCGAGCGTCTCCAGATGCGATGACGAAGCGGCCCGCCGATGCCGAGAACCGGCTCCTGAAGGAGGAGCTGGGCCCGCTCTTCGAGTCCCATCGCGAAGGACTCGCGGGCGCGGTCCGCGGCATCCTGGGCTCCGCCGCCGACGTGCACGAGGTGCTCCAGGACGCCTTCCTGGCCGCCTGGCGCGCGATCGACCGCGGCCATCGGCCGCAGGAGATCACCGGCTGGCTCTTCGTCGTGGTCATGAACACGGCGCGCGATCAGCGCCGGCGTCGGATGAGACGCCCGGACTTCGCGCCTCTCGAGGAGAGCATCACCATGCCGACCCAAAAGGCGAGCCCCGATCGGCCGCTCATCGCCCGCGAGACCGCGGCGGCCGCACGCCGGGCCATCGAGTCGCTGGGTGACGCCGAGAAGGAGGTCTTCCTCCTGCGCGTCTCCGGCGGCCTCAGCTTCGACGCCATCGCGGCCACCCTCGCCATTCCCTCCGGCACCGCCAAGACCCGCATGCGTCGCGCCCTGCTGCGACTGCGCGAGCTCCTGGTGCGCGAGGACGAAAGGACCGACTCATGAAGAACGACGAACGCGAAGCCCTGTTCCAGGAACTCCTCGAGTACCACTACGGCTGCCACGAGGAGCCGAAGCGCATCGAGGCGCGCCTCGAGAACGAGGCGGAGGTCGCCCAGCTCCTCGAGGAGGTGCGGCGCACGGCCGAGGTCCTCGACGACGCCGCCCGCCTGCCGACCGGTCGGCTCGACCTGAAGGCGCCGAAGCCCCGACGAGCGTTCCCCACCTTCCTGCGCGTCGCCGCCGGCATCGCGCTGCTCGTGAACGCGATCGCGCTGGGCAACTGGGGCCTCCGCGGCTGGCAGAACGCGCAGCTTCGCGACGAGCAGCTCCGCCTGGTCGTCTCCGGCCCTCCGGCGATGCCTGAGGCGGTCACCAGCCGCTACCGGATCGAGACCTTCGGCGCCGGCGGCATCACGCCGGCCTCGCTCTCCTGGAAGATCCTCGACGGCGACGACCGGGAGATTGCACGAGGCGCGAGCGAGACCGCCGGCTCGACGAGCATCGCACTCGAGCCGCGGCTCGCGGCCGCCCGTAAGCTCGTCGTGCGCGCCTCGCGCGACGACGTGACCGAGGAGACGACGATGCCCCTGCAACCGGGCGTCGGCAATCCGCTCATCCACGTCGAGACCGACAAGCCGATCTACCGACCGGGCGAGACCGTCTACGTCCGCGGGCTGGCACTCAATCGCATCTCGCTCGAACCCGTCGATCGCAGGCTGCATCTCCGGGTCGTCAACCCGAAGGACAACCCGATGGCGGACTTCCATCCGCAGACCGACCAGGGCGTGGTCGGAGCGAGCTGGATCGTGCCCGAGGACGCGGCCGGCGGGCGCTACGCCATCGAGGTGCGGGCGGCGGACGACTCCTGCGCGCTGGAGCGCCGGGAGTTCACCGTACGGCGCTTCGAGCGCCCGATGCTCCGAAAGACGATCGTGCTCGATCGCGAGAGCTACCTGCCCGGTGCGACCGGTCAGGTCGAGATCAAGGTCGAGCGACTGGCCGGCGGTCCCGCGGAGGGCGCGCGCATCGAGGCCCTGCTCGTCGTGGACGGCGAGAACACGCCGGTGGGCGAGGCCCGCGCCGATGCCGCGGGTCGCGCGATCTTCGTCTTCGCGATTCCGACGGAGGTCCGTTTTGGCGATGCCCGCCTGGTCGCGCGCGTCGAGGACGGCGGCCGGGTCGAGACCGGGGTGAAGCCCTTCCTGGTGCCGACCGGCGCCTTCGATGTGGCCTTCTATCCCGAGGGCGGCGAACTCCGACCCGGTGAGAATCGGCTGTACTTCGAGACCCTCGATCCCCTCGGGCGGCCGGTCGCGGTGACGGGGAAGATCGTCGCCGACGACGGCCGCGAGATCGCCGCCGTCGAGAGCCGGCACCAGGGGCGCGGCCGGGTCGTGCTCGAGATCGACGACGGCGTCGGCTACCGCCTGATCACCGACGACGGCAGGAGTTTCCCGCTCCCGGACGTGGTCGCGGAGGCCGTGGGCCTCGACACCCGGGACTTCGAGGCGGCCCCGGACGGCCGCGCGCGACTGCGCATCGACGTCGCCGATGACGGTCCCTACGTCGTGGGGCTCTTCTGCCGCGGCTTCCTCGTCGCCTCGCAGACCTTCCGGGGCGCAGGCAAGCACGAGATCGATCTCGATCTTCGCGATGAGATCGAGGGCGTCCTCCGCGTCACCGTCTTCGATCACGAGCTGAATCCGCGGGCCGAGCGCCTCGTCCACCGGCGCGGCTCGCGTCGCATCGAGGTCGAGATGACCGCCGCTCGGGGCGAGACCGTCCCGGGAGCGCGCCAGACCATCGGTCTGCGCGCTCGTGACGAGGAGGGCCGCCCGGTGAAGGCGATTCTCGGCATCACGGTCTCCGACCAGGCCGTCCGCGACCTCGCGGGCGAGCGGCTGCCGGGTATCGCCGACGCGCTCTCGCTCACGGCCGACGTCGAGGCCCTCGAGGACGTCGAGACCTTCCTCGTCGGCCCCGAGACCGAGGTACACATCGATCTTCTGCTCGGCACCCGCGGCTGGCGGCGCTTCGCCTGGAAGGAGCCGGCCGCCGTGATCGAGCGCGAGGGCGAGCGGGCGAAGACCATGCTCGCCCGCGAGAGCCGGGCCCACTACCCGCGCATCGCCGAGGCGCGCAGTTACGACCCCGCCGCGGTGCAGCTCGTCCGGCGCGACTTCCGTCGCGCTCGCGACAACGGGACCGCGACCCTCCTCCTGAGCTTCTTCGCACTCGTCGTCACCGGCCTCTCGCGCCTCGGCTGGAAGATCGCTCCGGAGAAGCTGGTCGCCCGTCTCGCCGGGGCCGTCCTGGTGCCGGCCCTGGGGCTCCTGCTCGTCTCGATCCTGATCTACCCCTCGATGGGCGGCGGCTTCGCCGGCGGCGAGAAGCTGCTGGCGGAACGCGCCTTCGCGCCGCGCGCGGCCCTCGAGGTCGAGGGAGCCGCGGCACCCGATGATGCGCTCATGGACGAAGCGATGCTCAACGACATGCTGGAGCATGCCGAATTCGATGACGCGAACGACGAGGCCTGGGCCTTTGCCGCCGGGCGCGCCGACCGCAAACTCAGGCGCGGTGTGGCCGGCGAGGCCGCTCAGCTCGCCGCCTTCGGCGAGGAGGGCGAGCCGGTCGAAGACCCCGTGCTGATCGATGAAGAGGTCGAAGACCACGACGAGTTCATCGTCGAGGCGGAGGAGATCGAGGCCGACTTCAAGAACCCGAACTTCGCGCGCAGGCGCAAGTTGGCTCGCGCCTGGATCCGCGAATACGCCCACGTGCACCGCAGCCCCGCCGGCAAGCGCATCGACTTCAGCGAGACGGTCTACTGGAACGCCCTGCTCCAGACGGACGACGAGGGTCGCGCGGAGGTCTCCTTCGATCTCTCGGATTCGGTGACCACCTGGACCGCGCGGGTCAACGCGCACTGCGCCGGTCGCGTGGGTCAGGCCGAACTGCGCTTCGATTCCGTCCTGCCGCTCTCGGCCGATCTCATGGCGCCGATCGAGATCAGCTCGGGCGACCGCTACCAGCTGCCCGTCACGGTCGTCTCGCGGCTGCCCGATCAGGATCGCGTCGAGGTCG
>JBFIHP010000037.1:0-11045 GCA_041601735.1 Planctomycetota bacterium
CGGGCGGCCCCGCGCCCGCGCCCCGGGCGGGGGCCGCCCGCGACGAGGGCGGCGAGGGCGCCGGCCGAAGCATCGGACCTGGGACCGGAGCGTGCCGGTGGCAAGCCATCTGACGCCTGTGGGGTGGTTTGGCGGTATGATTCCCGAGAGCATCGAGATGCGAGGAGACCTGCACGATGGACCGACCTGCCCTGCCGGAGAACGAGGAGCGAAGGCTCGCCACGCTGCGCAGTCTCGATCTCCTCGACACGCCGCGAGAGGAGCGATTCGATCGCCTCACGCGCATGGCCAGGCGGGTCTTCCGGGCCCCCATCGCCCTGGTGAGCCTGGTGGACAGCAACCGTCAGTGGTTCAAGTCCTGCGTCGGCATCGAGGCCGAGGAGACCCCGCGCGACGTCTCGTTCTGCGGCCATGCGATCCTCGGTGACGACGTCTTCGTGATTCCCGACGCGCATGCCGATCCCCGCTTTCGCGACAATCCCCTCGTGGTCGGCGAGCCCCGGATCCGCTTCTACGCGGGCTGCCCCATTCGCTCGCTCGACGGCAGCCGTCTGGGCACGCTCTGCGTCATCGATCACGTGGCACGCGATCCTGACGCAGAGGACCTGATGGCGCTTCGTGATCTCGCCGCCATGGTCGAACGCGAGATCGCGACCTTCCAGATCGCGACGATCGACGAGCTGACCGGACTCGGCAACCGCCGCGGCTTCACGCTCCTCGCCGAGAAGAGCCTCCGTCTCTGCGATCGACAGGGAATCACCGCCACGCTGGTCTTCATCGACCTCGATGACTTCAAGACGATCAACGATCGCTTCGGACATGCCGAGGGCGATCGCGCGCTCGCGGCCTTCGCGGGGGAGCTGCGCCGGTCGTTTCGGGACTCGGACATCTGCGCCAGGATCGGAGGCGATGAATTCGTCGTGCTCCTCACCGATGCGACGAGCGACGATGCGATGGCGATCGTGAAGCGCTTCGAGCAGGCACTCGCCACGTACAACCGTCGGAAGGGCGGCCGCTACGAGCTCGCCATGTCCTGCGGTGTCGTGCAGTACGACCATGGCAAGCACGGCAAGCTGGATGCCCTGATCCACGCCGGTGACGCCGCGATGTACGAGGCCAAGCGACACCGCAGCCGCCCTGACGAGCAAAGGGCCGACTGAACCGGCCCCTGACTCCCGCAACGAACCCGGGCCTCAAGACGGCTCTTGCAGGCGGAGGATCTCCTCCTCGGTCACCGCCGGTCCGAGTGCGCTGAAATACTCCTTCCGGTACCTGTCGTTCGCGGCGGACCCCGGTCCGGGCGGCTTCTCGGGGAGGTCCAGGTAGCGCGACCAGATCTGGTCGAAATCCCCGGCCAGCAGTCCGAAGGCCCTCTCGACGTCGTTCTCCTTCAGCGCCGCTGCGAGTTCCCGGCCGGCGATCTCCCGCAGTCGATCCCGGATCACGACCCGCGGCATCACGTCCCGGAACCAGTGCAGGTGGCCGACGTTCAGATCCAGGAAGCGATCGCGCTCGTCGAACGAGGCGCCGATCCAGTCCGCACCGCGACGCCAGAGGACTTCGGGCGAGATGCAGGAGTGCAGGACCACCGGCGAGAAACCGCGTGGTTCCAGCACCGGCGCGAACTGTTCGCGGAATTCGACCTCGAACGAGGATGCCCTGCGTCTGCGTTTCGACATCGAACTCGCGACTCCTTCCTGCTCACCAGGTCACCCGAGGCCGGCTGCGTCGAACCCGTGGTCGGCACCTCCCGGCCGATCCCCGGCGGATCCGAACCTGCGGCCGTCCCGCGGCTCATTCGTCGCAGGCCTTGCCGCCGACACCTCACCACCGCGATGGCGAACTGATGTCAGCCGGATTCTCCCAGCCCGCCTCTGGTTGCGCAATCGTCGGGTTAGGAGCGCCGGCCGGTCAGCCCGGTGAGCGGGTCGAAGCCTCACGCGGGCCGAAGAACCGCGTGACGCCGGCCGCCGCGCGTCGGCCTCAGCGGGTCCGGATCAGCTTGACGGTGGTCTCGGTCATCCCGGGCAAGATGACCTCCCCCACGCGCTCGAGCCCGAGCTTCTCCAGCACGCGGATCGAGCCCGCGTTGCCGGCCATGGCGCAACCGACCAGAGCCGCGGTCGCCGGATCGGCGAGTGCGCGCTGGACGAGCGGGCGCGCGGCCTCGGTGGCGATCCCGCGGCCCCAGGCGGAGCGATGATAGCGGTAGCCGACCTCGATCGCGCGCGGGTCGGTCCAACCGATCTCGGCGGCAAGTCCGTGAGCCGTGGCCGGGCGCACGAAGACCCAGCCGAGGAAGTCCCCGGATGCGCGGTCAAGCACGAGCCGGACGCCCTGCCAGTGATGATGCTGCCAGGCCCTGTAGACGGTTCGAATGCGCTCGCGATACCACTCGACATCCTCGGTCGGCCCCGCCCCGATGTAGCGCATGACCTCGGGGTCGGAATCGAGTTCGAAGAGGAGCCGCGCGTCGTCCTCGACGATGTCGCGCAGGACGAGGCGGTCGGTTGAGATGGCTTCGCGCATCGCGAACTCCGTGGCGGCGATGGGGTCTCGGGGTCTCAGACCTCGCCGTAGAGGCGCTTGCGTTCCGCGGTGAATTCCCACCAGACCCGGGGCTTCGCTCCGTTCATGAAACTCGTCACCGACATGAAGGTGTCGAGAACGCAGGGGTCGTGTCGAACCCCGGTCTTCCGGCAGAGGTCGTGGTAGAGATCGAGGGGGTCCCGGCCCTTCAGCTGTTCGGGGCTCTCGATGCCGAGGAGCTCGAAGTCCCCGGCCATCGCCGGCCCGACGTTGGGCAGGTCGGTCAGCTTCCGGAGGCGATCACGACAGACTTTGGCGGGATGCATGACCCGGGACTCCTCGTGGCGGTGCCGGACGACGGACTTCCAGTTCGCGAACGCTCCGGATTCGACCACGGCCTCACTCGCGACGCAAGGCCGGCGCGGATCGGCGGGCGGGCGCGACGTCGGGACAGGCCACGCAAGGGTCAGGCTCCGCGAGACGATGATCGGCGTCCCATGAGCGTGGCGATGAGGCCGAAGCGCGGGGGGACCCGCTCGGGTGTGGCGGTGAGACTCCGGACGAAGTAGGTCCGCGAGAATTCTCCCGCGCTGAACAGGCGGCCGCTCTCGTCGCCGAACCAGTTGCTCCATGACCACGAGCGTCGCCAGGGGAAGAGGCAGGCCTCGATGACCGCGTAGGAGAGCCCGCGTTCTTCTCCCGCGGCGACCACGTCCATGGCCCAGGTCAGGAAGCTGCGCTTGTCGCGGATCATCTGCAGCGGATCGCGGCGCTGCACGACGAAGGGCCGCAGTTCGATCTCCTCGTCGATGGTGTAGACCTGGCCGTGAGCGCCGACCATCGTCATGATCGGTCGCTCGAGATAGGCATCGAGGGTATGGAGCCAGTCCTCGGCTCGCACCTCCCGGTTCGGCGAGGTGAAAATCGTGTGGAGGAAGGAGTCTCCCGCGAAGAGAAGACCGCGTTCCTCGTCGAGGAGCGAGGCGTGACCCTCGCAGTGCCCCGGCGACTCGAGGCTCGAGAGCCTGACCTCGGGCGTCTCGAGGACTCCGGGCAGCACCCGGAGATCGGCCGTCGGCGCCGGCCTGGGCTGGCCGATGAAGAAGCGGCGCGGAAACGAGAGCGTCTCGGGCGACCGGATGGCGGCCAGCGTCGTCTCGGTGCCGTAGACCGGGGCGCCGGCGAGGCCGGCCAGCTCGACCGCATTGCCGATGTGCTCTTCGTGCGCGTGGGTCGCGACGACGACCGAGATCTCGGTCTTGCTCAGGCGGCGTGCGAGCGACTTGCGTGCGAAGACGGGACCGGGATCGATCACGACGTCCCCGTAGCGCAGGCAGGTGAATCGCTCGCCGAAGATCGCGCTCACGGCCAGGGACGGCAGGCTGTTCAGGAAGTGGATCCGCAATCGGCCGCCGAGGAGAGCGAAGTCGCGATTCCAGGTGAAAGCCGCCGCGACGACCTGATGACCGACGACTCCGACCTGGCGCAGGAGCATCCAGGGCAGAAGGACGAAGAACCAGAACCAGTCGCGCAGCCAGAACCCCGCGATCGCCGCTCTCGTGGTCGCGGGGAGAAGGGAATCGACATCAGGCAGTCTAAGGGCCAATGGTCCACGCTCTCCTTCTCGTCCCGATCCGACCCTGCGATCGATCCGCGATCGCGCCGACCCCCTCAGGCGAGCGGGAGCCGCTCCTGGCAGCGCGTGAGGCGATCGTGCAGATCCACCAGCAATCGTGCGTCTCCTCGGGGGTGACCCTCGCCGATCGTCTCCAGGAAGCGGCAGGTCGCGTGGTCGGCCGAGAGGCGCTCGTAGTCGCGCAGCCAGGCCTCGAAGCGCGCGATCTGGTCGGGCTCGATGCGCGGGAAGTCCCGCGGCGGTCGGGCGATCGCGCAGCGCCAGGGCTTCGGGGTCAGGCGGGCGCGGAAGCTCTTCTGGACCCGACAGAGATGGGCGAAGGACCGGTCGGTGCCGGTGGCCTGCATCAGGGCCTGCGCCTCGGCGCCCGTCGGATCGAAGTCGCGATCGACGGCGATCGCCCGCAGTCCGGCGGCCGTTCGGTAGATGCGGAAGGTCGCCCCGCCCTGGTCACGGAGCGCGGCGCGCAGCATCGCGAGCCTGCGGTCTTCGAGCGAGGCGCCGCCGAAGAGGCGACGCAGCTTCCCTCCCAGAGTGGGTCGCGGGAAGTCGATGTCGAGGAAGAGCAGGCGCGCGGCGTTGAGCACGACAGCGCCGTAGCCGTTGCGCGTGAGGATCGCCGAGGGCTCGTCGGGGTTCGCGCCCTCGATGGTCTCGAGGATCTCCTCCTTCACCGGCCGCGAACCGTAGAGGTACTTGTCCGGGAAGGGCTCGCCGCGACGCAGACGATCGAGGAGCCGCCGCAGGCGTTCGCCTCCGTTTCGCTTCGCCTCCACCTCGTCCTCGCCCCATCCCCATACCGTGACGGGGACGGTGCGGCCGTCCGGAAGCTCGCCTTCGGCCTTCACCCGGGTCCAGGCTCGCGGGATCTCCATGGCTGCCGCCCTCCTGTATCGAACCGGCCGCGCATGACGATACCCGTTCGGTTCCGCGGCCGCATCAGGGGATCATCGAACGAGCGCTCGGCGGCCGGGTTCGCTCCGGGCCCGGAAGGGCCGATCAATACCAGCGCAGGCCGGTTCCTTCGAGCGGATCGATCGCCGCGGCCTCGGCACGCGGCAGGTCCTTCACCCTCGCCCACCAGGTCCTGTAGGCGGCGAGGACACGGTCGTGATTGAGCTCGGAGGCGAGCTTCCAGTCGCTGCCCTCGACCTTGCCCTCGAAGCAGAGGGCATTCAGCGAGGGGAAGCCCCGGCCCTTCCTGACGCCCTCCAGGAGCCAGAGGGCGACGAGGCCCTCGGCGCAGCGCTCCTCGTACTGCGACGACAGCGGATTGCGCGGAATGTCCTCGAGCATGCGCGTGCTCGGTCCGAGTTCGAGGAGCGCCGGGATGTCGTCCCAGCCGAGCTCGGGAAAGGCGCGATCCGCGTACTTGCCGGCCGCCATCGCGGCAAAGAGCTCCGAGACGCGCGCACCATCGGTCGGTGACCGCGCTTCACCGGCCTCGATCGGGACCGACTCGCGGCACGCGAGCAGAAGACCGGTGGCGAGAACGATCAGGACGATGGGGACTCTGGGGATCATCGGCTACTCCGGGTCTGTCCATTGCGATCATCGCAGGATTCCGACCATCTTGCAGCAGGACGGGCAAGCTCGGGGTATCGGCGATGTAACGAGACCGGTTGGATCAAGCGGCCAGAGCCAGAGCGGCCAGCGCCGCCGCGACCATCGAGGCCAGGGTCCGGACGTGATTCCAGAACAGCCACTCGCGGTAGTAGGTCGGCCAGTAGGCGGCGGCCTCGGCGGACTCGTCCGCCATGGGCGCGAGGCGCTCGTTGCGCGGCACGTTGCAGGCCGCGGTCACGCCGAAGCAGCCGATCAGATACGCGAGGGCCGCGCCGATCAGGAGCCACGAGTCCAGCCCCGCCCAGGGCAGGAAGGCCGCAAGGGCGCAGGCGACTCCGAGGGCCGCCGTGCCCATGAAGACGCCGAGAAAGAGCGGGTTGAGTACGACGACGTTGATGCGTCGCATCGCGGCGATGCCCTGCACGGCGGGCAGCTCGAAGAGGGCCTTCATGACGAAGGTCGAGAAGGCGAAGAACACGCCGCTGATCAGGGCGGCGCCGAGACAGTAGATGATGACGAGTGTCGTGAGCATGGCGGTTGATTCGGGGCGCAGCCGGCTGGGGCGCCCGTGTTCTCGGGCATGGGTGGACGATGCGGATCGAGAGGCCTGCCCTGATCGGGCGAGTTCGATGGTACAGGTCCGGCACCAAAGCGGCGCCAGGCGGCGGTCTTGCGTCTGACGCCTTGGGGGTCACTCGAATCAGCCCAGGCCCTGCGATCTCGCGAGGCGCTTCAGGAGCTGGATCTGGCCGACGTGGTAGGTGTCATGCAGCAGGATGCCGGTGATGAGATCGGCGTGGGTCGTGGGACGGGCGTCGTCCGCGGCCTCGTCGAGACGGGCGGGATCGAACTCCCTGAGCGCTTCGACCAGGAGATCGTGGTAGCGCGCGAGGAGCTTGCGATCCTCGGCCCAGGCCTGGTCCGACGGCTCGGCCGGCGGGCTCGGCCAGTTCGACGGCGAGCGCTCGAAGCCGCCGCGCGGAGCACCCGCGAGCCGGCGCCAGACCGTGTACTTCCAGTAGGCGATGTGCAGGGTCAGATCCCAGATGCCGTGACGATCCGGCGCCGGCTTCCAGGCGGCGAGCTCGGCCCGGACTCCGCGGAGGGCGCCCTGGACCGTCGCTCCCCCGTGCCAGGGTCGGACACCGCGCGGCGGTTGCAGGTGTCGCAGGGCTTCTTCGAGGCGTCCGTCCGTCATGATCGACCCGTTCGCTGGAACCGACTCGCCTTCCCGGAGTCGCATGAGGCATTTCTACCACGACCCTCGCAGCCGCGTCAGAGGCGACGGCATTCGCTCCGCCCTCCTCGTGTTCGGGACCGCGGTTCGGACCCTGGATCGGGTCAGCGGCCCGAGATGTCGAGGACGACGGGGGTCTCGGGTTGGCCGGCCGAGGACAGGGTGACCTCCCGGACCCGGCGCATGCCGAGGTCGTTCTCGATGATGAAGCGGTAGCGCCCGGGGGGCAGCACCTTGTAGATCTGGAAGGCGAAGCCGCCGCTCGTCCGATGCCGTCGATCCATGACCGCCGTGCCCGCCTCGGTCTCGACCAGGACGCGGAACTCCTCGGGCATGAGCTTCGGGTCGGAGGCCGCGAAACTGATCCGGACCTCGGCGCCGGGCTCGAGTACGAGATCGAACTCGTTCTCCTCGCCGCTCCTCACCTCGACGACGCGCGAGGCCTCGACGAAACGGGCGACGCGCACCGTGAAGGTGTAGCGGCCCGGCGCGAGCGGCGGCGAGATGCAGCGATCGCCCTCGACCTCGAAGTCGAAGGAGCGAGCGTCCTCCGAGACGACGGAGCCGCCCGGGCTCCCCCGCTTCGCTCCGCCCGCCAGGACGAGCCGGGCGATGGCGCGACCCGGACGCGGCATCACGACGTCACCGAGTTCGAGGTCGGCGCCGCGCAGGACGGTCACGCGACGCCGGATCTCCGGCAGACCCTCGGCCGTCACGAAGAGGTCGTAGTCGCCGGCGCCGAAGGGCCCGTAGCGGAAGGCCCCGTCGGCCTCGACCGCGCGACCGGCCGCGGCCATGGTGTCCTCGCCGAAAATGGTGATCTCCGCGCTCGAGACCGGGCTCCCCTCGTCATCGACGACGCGACCGACCATGAAGGAGTCGGCGCGGTTTCGGCTGCCGAGCAGGATGCGGTGCTCTTCCTCCCGCGGGACGAGCCCCTTCACCACGAGCAGGGGCTGCTCGCGCTGCTTCGGATCGTAGAGCTCGATCAGCTGCGGCACGGCCTCGACCGAGTTCAGGACGAAGCGGCCGTTGGCGTCGGTTCGGGCGTCGCGCCATGTGACGCTGTTCGCGAAGTCGAGAGGTCGCGCCCGCACGCGCAGGCCCGGCACCGGGGCGTTGGCGTCGTCGAGAACCCGGGCCCTGAGCTGCGGACCCGGGTCGAGCCGCCAGACGACCTCGGTGACGGGCTCGCCCGAGATCTCGACCCGGGCCTTCATCGTGCCGGAATCGCCGGCGTCGATCTCGAAGCGGCGCGCTCCCGGGGCGAGGCCCGCGACCTCGAAGACGCCTGCGGCATCGGTCGTGCCGCGGTAGCGGAAGGGACCGCGATAGGAACCGCTCTCGACGCGCACGCCTCCGAGAGCGCGAGCCTCGCGATCGACGACGCGGCCTCGCAGGAGACGCTCCGGCTCCAGTCGCATGACCTGACGGGCGGCGCCCGCCATCAGAGCCGAGACGCGCGACGGCCGGTAGCCCGGCGCGCGCGCCTCGAGCGTCAACGACGAGGCGCCGAGGCCGCGCAGCCGGACGAGACCCTCGGCGTCGCTGCGCCGGCTGCGAGTGAAACGCATCCGGTCATGTTCCTCGCCGGCCCCGGCCTCCATGGCGCTCTCGTCGTGATCGTCGGGATCCGCGATCGCGTGATCGACGACCCGGCACCAGGCCGCTTGAACGGGGCGATCCCCATCGTCCACGACCAGGACCTCGAGGTCGCGCCCGCCCGGCTCGAGGCGAACCACGAGAGGCGCACGCTCGTCATCGGCGAGTTCGATCATGGCCGAGGGCAGGTGGCCCGGCGCGGTCACCACCAGATGATGACTGCGGACGTCGGCGAGCGAGAAGCGGCCGTCCTCGGCCGTGATCGCGGCGAGCCCGAAGGAGGCCGGATCGACCGAGAAGGAGAGGTGGATCTCGGCGCCCGGAAGCGGCACGCCGTCCGCGCCGAGCACGAGGCCTTCGAGCGCGGGTCCCTGCGGCAGGGTCCAGTCCACGGCGAGCTCGCGCCCGGCCTCGACCACGGCCGTGCGCTGCCCGCTGCGGGCGCAGACGAGTTCGTGCCGACCGACCGGGAGCCCGACGAGTCGCGCCCGACCGGCGGCATCGCTGACGGCCCGGACCTCGACGAGGCCGATCTCGCGGTCGAGCGCCGTGGCGAGCACCGCGACGTCGGCCGCGACCGACCCGTCCGAGTGCCGTAGCCGGACGGTGAGGTCGCCGAGGGCCGCGTTCCTGCGCGGCCCGACCGCGGCGGGTGCTGCCTTCCCCGCCGCGACCGCTCCCTCGACGATCTCCCGTTCGCCTTCGACCTGGGCGGCCCGCCGGACCTCGCTCCCCTCCTCCCTCGCGGTCGTCTTCGCAGCGCTTCCGAGCGGAGTCGTCGGCTCCCGATCGAGAAGGCCCGAGCTGACGACTGCCGCGAGGACGAGCACGCAGACGACGACGGCGACGGCGACCTTCTTGATCGACATGACGAGCACTCCCTGCTTCAGGACGGCGTGGATCCCGGTCGGCGGGGGCGCGGCGAGGGCGAGCGCCCAGGCGGCGCGACTGCCGCCGCTGCGCCGATCCATCCGCCGACGCAGCCTCTCGAGCGAGCGGCCGAGACGCGATTCGACGGTGGTCTTCGGCAGGCCGTCGCGGCGCGCGATCTCGGCACCGCTCAGACCCTCCCAGTAGCGACGCACGAGCAGGCGTTGTTCGTCGGGGGGCAGGACGGCGACGAGTTCGACGAGGTCGCGCAGGAGGGCCTCGCGGCGATCGGTCGCGCGCGACTCGGCCTCGACCAGAGCCTGCGCACGCGCCGCTTCACGACGCGCCCGCCGCTCCTCCGTCCGCCGCCGGCGCGCGAGGCTCCGGCGCGTGACCGTGGCCAGCCAGGCGCGGATGGACTCGGGCGGCGAGCCCGCCCGGTCGGCCATCGCCAGGAAGGCCTCCTGGGTGACGTCCTCGGCCTCCGCGGGATCGGCGCTGAGGGCGAGGGCGAGGCGCCTGAGGAAGGCGCCGTGTTCCAGGAAGGCCGCTTCGAGTTCGTCGTTTCGCCGGGACATGCTCATGGTCTCCGTCATGAATGCCCGCGGCACCGCGGATTGCACGAGACTTTCCGCGGATTTCGATCGATCGCCGCCCGATCGGGAGCAAGTCCTCGCTCCCGGTCGGCTCAGGCGATCCAGGCAAGGAGGCGATCGTCGGGCGGATCGAGGGAAGGGGGGCTCGTGAGCCGATCCTTCGGACCGGGGTGAGCCTCGAAGAGTTCGAGATGCGCCGCGTGCGACAGGGGCCCCTCACGGCGGTCGTAGTCGCGAACCCAGTCGAGGAGCATCGGCAGTCGCCGATCCTGCTCCTCCTTCGAGGGATACTTGTGAGGTTCCCAGGGACGCGCCCGGCAATGCGCGAGGCAGTGCTCCGGGCCGAGGTCCAGGAAGACGAGCCTCGGCCCGAAGGACGACGCGACCTGCGCGAGATCGGCGTAGCAGCCCTCGATGATCCAGCGCTCGTGAGCGGCGCAGAAGGATCGGACCTCCCTCTCGGCCGCCTCGTTCTCTCTCGGGACGGCGATCTGACCGGGCTCCCAGGCCACGGTGTCGAGATCGAGGAGAACGCCGTCGCCACGCGTGGCGAGCCAGCGCGCCAGCGTGGACTTGCCCGATCCCGAGTTCCCGATGATCACGATGCGCATGCGATTCTCGCCGCGAGATCCCGGTTCGACCGGCCTCGCTCAGCCGTCCTCGGGATCATCGGTTGCGGCGGGGGCCGTTCTGACGAGGGACGCGAGGGACTCGGCGATGAAACCGCGGGCGATCTCCTCCTGCGAGCCGTAGTACTCGAAGATGACGCAGAAGTAGGCCTCGCCCTGCCGACCGAGATGGCCGTCGAGGTGCTGGATCGTGCCGTCCCGCAGGGTGACGACGCGCCGCTCGAGCTCGACGCCCCCGATCGTCACGACCTCCTTCTCGCCGAACTTGCCGCCGAGGTTGCGCGCGATCGAGGGCGCGATTCCGGCGAGCGAGTCGGCCGCCGCCTTCTCGGTCGCGGTCACCGAGACGACGTAGACCATGCCGCGCGCCGGGAGCGCGA
>JBFIHP010000038.1:0-10939 GCA_041601735.1 Planctomycetota bacterium
ACTCGGCGCTGCCGTGCACGCTGGCGTGGACGATCAGGTCGCGACGGATCTGCTGCTCGGCCTTGTTGATCTTGCGGTCGGTCTTGAAGAGATCCTCGCGGATCGCCTCGACGTCGGTCGCACCGAGGAGCGCGTTCGACGACAGGTCGAACATGTGTCGGCCGTCCACCATCATCCGGTTGAACAGCTCGATGATGGGTTGCAGGCTGTTCGCTTCGCGGCCGAACTTCGAGAGCCAATCGAACATGGAGGGCCTCCTATCTGAAGAAGATGTTACCCAACAACGGGATGACCACGAAAGCAATCACGACATACAAGACCGCGAAGATCTTGTTCTTGACGGTGAGGTCGGCCAGCTTCATCGCCATCTTGACCGGAAGCCGGCGCAGGGGCGGGAAGGGGTAGATCGCCACCGTCGCGGCCAGGTTGAAGAAGAGGTGGACGAAGGCGATCGTGAGCCCGTTCACGTCGCTCGCGAGCGCTGCGAGCATCGCGGTCACCGTCGTTCCTATGTTCGCGCCGAGCGTGACGGGGAAGCCGTTCTCGAGCCTCAGGATGCCGGCGGCGAAGAGCGGCACCATGAGCGAGGTCGTCACGCTCGAGCTCTGCACCGCGACCGTCATGACCATGCCGATCAGGATCGCGAGCACGCCGCTTCGGCCGAGGACCTTGTTCAGCGATTTCTCGAGACGGACGAGCATGAATCCCTTCATGATGCGCGTGATCCAGACGAGCGCGAAGAAGACCGCGATCAACGAGAGGATCAGCAGGATCGTTCCGGCCCAGGTGTGCGACAGGCCCAGATCGTCCTTCACGAACTCCTTGACCGGATTCGAGACGGCGCGGTAGGCGTCCTTCAGCGGATTCGCCATCTTGCCGCCCTCGGCCTCGCCGTAGATCCGATGGGCGACGTTCGTGGCGCTGGTCCGGAGCCAGCCCGTCGCCATCTCGAGCGGCATGAAGATCATGACCGCGAGGAGGTTGAAGAAATCGTGCATCGTGGAACCGGCGAAGGCGCGGCGGAATTCCTGGGCCTGGCGCACGTGGCCGAGCGAGACCAGGGTGTTGGTCACGGTCGTGCCGATGTTGCAGCCCATGATCGTGAAGACCGCCACTCCCAGGGGAAGCTGACCGGCGCCGACCGCGCCCACCACCATGGATGTCGTGGCCGAACTCGACTGCACGAGGACGGTCGCGAGGATGCCGATCGACAGCCCGGCGAACGGGCTCGAGATCCCGTCGAAGAGCCCCTTCGCCGAGTCGCCGGCGAGGATCTTGAAGGATCCACCGAGCAGATCGATGGCGACCAGGAAGAGATAGAGGAGCGCGAAGAGCGCCAGAGCACGAAGGAAGGGATTGCCGACCCGGCTCGTCATCTTGATGTTCATGCCGTCTCCCGTGCAGACCGGGGGGAGTCTGTGGCGGGAGTGTAAACATTGAGTGAGCTTGGCGTGGGCGGATTGTGAGCGAGCCGAGAATCTCTCCGCCCCAGGGCGACCGGGGCCGCCGGTCGGGCGCGATCGGGCCGTCTCGAAGAGAGAAAAACAACCATAAGATGTCTAATGTCAGCTATTTGTGTTCCATCATCGCGCCCGTGTCCGGCCCCGGCCAAAAGACCTTCCTCTTGCTCGCGGCCCCCCCGAGGGCGTAGCATGATCCTCGTTCGCCCTGCCTCAGGCCCGATCGACCGTCCGAGTGCCGTGGGGGTATTCGATCGGATACCAGGAGGAGTGCATGTCAAGACGCTTGCGAGGGATATCCATGCGTTCGAAGTATTTGATTGTCGCCATGATGGCCGTCTTCGCCGGACTCTCGTTCGGCCAGGGCCAGGCCAACATGAGTTTCTCTTCCTACATGGTGAATGCCGCCGCGTCGAGCGGCGTGGGCATGACATCGCCGATCTCCGTCTCGACCATGACGGACACGCCGATCACCATGAACGTCCAGGCCTTCCCGAACGGCAACGGCTTCCCCGTCGTGATGCTCTTCGACTTCGCCACGACGCTGGGCAACACCGTCTCGATCAACGCCTGGAACAACTTCAACTTCCAGATCGATCTCCGCGATCGCAACAACAACGGCTATGCCGGCGACCAGATCCTCTTCGACGGCTTCACCCGGCCTTCGCCCTCGACCTGGACCGGTCTGACGGGCACGCTCACGGCGTCGATCACGCTGCCCGCCTGCGTGACCCAGAACAACTCGCTGAACTGCATCACCGCCGCGAATGCGCAGCAGTTCGAGGTCGGCTCGCAGGCGCTGGTCTACGACGTGACGAACGCGCCCTTCAACATTCGCAGCACCGCGATGACCAAGGGCACCTTCGACAACGGCTACCAGCAGTTTCCCCTGTCGTCCGACGCGTCGGGCAACTTCGCCTTCAAGCAGGGCTTCAACTTCAAGTTCTACGGCATCACCTACACCAACGCGAACCTGTCGGCCAACGGCTTCGTGTCCTTCGGCGCGGTCGACACCTCGTTCCCGAGCCCGACCGTCTCGACGATCCGCTCGGGCGTGCCGCGCATCATGAACTTCTACAATGACCTGGAGCCGCAGATCGGTAACTACCCGACCCGCATCTACGCCCAGCAGTTCACCGACGCGACCGGGCTCCGCAAGGTCAAGTTCGTCCATTTCCAGCTGGCCGAATTCTCCGACCTGACCGGTCCTCACGGCGGCGAGTGCGTGGTCACCGACAACGACGACATCTCGGTCTACGTCCACTCGTACCAGACGCTGCCCTCGATCAACACGGGCGTCGGCATCACTCCGGGCAACAACATCGGCCCGTCGATCTCCGGTTTCGGCGTCGATCTCTCGGCGAAGTCCGGAACGATGTTCTCGCTGGGAGCCGGTGTTCACGGCTTCGAGGTCTTCGACCACTTCTTCCAGCCGGCGAACAACGTCCTCGACCTGATCGGATTCCAGTTCAACCTGGCGCATCCGGTCGGACCGGGCGTGGTCTTCCTGAAGAACACCGCGCTGGCGAACACGACCCCGGCCAACTCGGGATACATCATCCAGTAGGCCGCGACCGATCCCCTCGTTCAAGCGGAGCCGCCGTCTCGACCGAGACGGCGGCTTCTTCTTTTGGTCCCGGCACCGGTCCGGTTGAAGGCGACCCGACCGTTCAGGCATAGTGAGGATGATGACCGCCGCAACCAGTGACGATCCCCTGATGACGACGGCGCGGAAGATCCTCCGCGAGCGCTTCGGCCACGACGGCTTCCAGGGCCTTCAGGAGGACGTCGTGCGGCATCTTCTGGCCCGCGACGACGCCCTCGTCATCATGCCGACCGGCGGCGGCAAGAGCCTCTGCTACCAGTTGCCGGCTCTGGTCTTCGACGGCCTGACCGTGGTGCTCTCGCCGCTCATCGCGCTGATGCAGGATCAGGTCGATGCCCTGCGCAAGAAGGGCATCGCCGCGACCTTCATCAACTCCTCGCTCGAGAAGGACGAGCGCGAACAGCGGATGGCCGAGCTGCGCGAGGGACGCCACAAGCTCCTCTATGTCACGCCGGAGCGCTTCACCAAGCCCGCTTTCCGGAAGCTGATGAGCGAGGTCGAGATCGCCATGCTCGCGGTCGATGAGGCCCACTGCATCACGTCCTGGGGTCACGACTTCCGGCCCGCCTACGGGCGCGTCGGCGAGATCCGGAGCATGCTGGGCGAACCGCCGACACTGGCCTCGACGGCCACCGCGACGCCCGAGACCCAGGCGCGCATCCTCGAGGTCCTCGGCATCGAGGAGGCCCCGATCTTCCACTCCGGCATCGAACGACCCGAGCTGCACATCGGCGTGCACGAGGTCGCCGACCAGGACGAGAAGCTCGCCCGCATCGTCGATCTGGTCGCCCGTATCGGCGGTCCCGGAATCGTCTACGTCGCGCTGATCCGCGAGTTGCGTCAGCTCGAGGACGAACTCCGTCGCCGCGGCATCGAGCCGCTCGTCTATCACGGGCGGCTCTCCGCGCACGAACGTCGGCAGATGCAGGCCGAGTTCTTCGGCTCCAGGGGGCGGGTCGTCCTGGCCACGAACGCCTTCGGCATGGGCGTCGACAAGGCCGACATCCGTTTCATCGTCCATGGTCAGATCCCGGGAAGCACCGAGGCCTACTTCCAGGAGATCGGTCGCGCCGGTCGCGACGGCGACCCGGCGCTCTGTGAGATGCTCTACATGCCGGAGGATCTGCTGATCCAGAAGCAGTTCATCGAGTGGGCCAACCCGAGTCCGGATTTCCTCCGCAGCGTGCACGATCTCATGACCTCCTGGGGCGAGACCCTCCACGCTCGGTCCGAGGAGGAGATCATCGAGACCCTGCTGATGAAGAATCGTGGCGACGGACGGACGGCGACCGTACTCGGGCTCCTCGATGCCGCGGGCGTCTGCTCCGGATCGTTCGAGCGCGGCGACCTCAGGCTCGAGCGCGCGCTCGAGCCCGGCGAGGAGAGACTCCTGATCGACGAGGGCAAGCGGGCGCGCGATCTGCAGCGTCTCCTCGACCTCGTCCAGTACGCCGGGACCGACGGTTGCCGCCGGCGCCTGCTCGAGCGCTACTTCGGATTCGAGGGCGCCGAGGACTGCGGGAACTGCGACCGCTGTCGCTCGACGGATGGCTGGCTGGACCAGCACTTCCCCGAGCCGCCGCAGCAGGTGGTCGAGGAGGAGAGGATCGATGCCGCCCCGGTGAAACGAGGCGACTGGCTCGAAATCGGCCGCGGGCGCCACGTCGTCGTGCGCAAGGTCGAGCACGGCAAGAGACGCACCGTGGTCGAGGTCGAATGCGCCGGCGATCTCGAGATCCGCAGCTACGATCTCGGGCGGGTTCGCTGGCGGAAGATCGAATGACGGCGACCTTCTGGGAGTTGCTGGGATGAACGAGGATCTGAGCGGCAAGCTCCTGCTCGCGGCCCCGAGTCTCAGAGACCCGAACTTCCTCCGCACCGTGATCTACGTCTGCCGACACGATGACGAGGGCGCCTTCGGCCTCGTTCTCAATCGACCGTCGAGCATGGCCGTGGAGGACGCGTTGCCGCCGCTCGTCGGCCTGCCCTTCGCCGCGGCGGCGCTCATGCGGGGCGGCCCGGTGCAGACCGAGAGCATCTTCATCCTGCATGACTCGGCGACGGCCGGCGGCGACAGCGCCTCACCCGGTCTCTGGCACGGCGGCGACAGCGACCTTCTCGATCGATTGGCGGACGAGGCCCGCGGCGAGGCCCCTCCTCGGGTGCGGCTCTACGCCGGGTATTCGGGGTGGACGGGCGGTCAGCTCGAGCTCGAGATGGAGCACCACTCCTGGATCGTCACCGATGCGGACGCCGATCGCGTCCTCGTTGCGCGAGGACCGGAGGACTGGGTCGAGATATTGCGGGGGATGGGAGGGCGCTACGCGCTGATGGCCGATGCGCCGCTCGACGCCGACTGGAACTGAGCCGGGGCCGGGCGGGCCGACGGAGCGCTGACCGGCGGGCTCCAGATCGGAGCCCGGGCCGGTTCGGTCGGGCCTACTTGCGGACCTCGACGTGCTCGGTGTGGCGACGCAGCCGAGGCGAGTACTTCTTCACCTTCAGCGGCCCCTCCATGTTCGACTTGTTGCGCTGAGTCCGGTAGTTGAGGTCGCCGGTCTCGGTGCACTTCAGCCACACGTACTCGCGGGCGAGGTTCTTCTTCTTGGCCACGATCCGTCTCCGTTTCTTGTTCGCGGGCTCCGGGGCGCGGCAGCCTCCGGGCGCGGGACCGCTATTGTTACCGAAAGCGATCCGCTCACAAGGGTTTCCGGGGGCTCGTCTCGCGCTTCACGAGCCGGTATTCTGAAGCCGGGCGTCGTCCACGGGGGCGGCCTCGGCCGGCTCGGGATCATGGACGGAAGAGCATGACATGAAACTACTTGCGACGACTCTTGCCGTTCTTCTGGCCGTCACCGGCTGCGACGCGAACGACCGCCAGGCGCCCCCCCTGCTCGGCCCGAACGCCACGGCCCTGCTCGCGGTCGAACATCTGGGCGCCGGAGACGCCGCGGCCCTCCGGCCCATCAGCAGCGGGAGGATGGCCGAGGTCCTCGACGAGATCCTCGAGCTCCATCGCGATCGAGACCGTTTCTGCTCGGCGCTGCTCGCCGCGCTCGAGGACGACGCGGCCCGTGATCGCATCGAGTCCCTCCAGGCCGCTCGGGGGCGGAAGCTGGTCTGGTCGGCCGAGGGCATCGAGCTCGAGGGCCTGATCGAACGGGACGAGCGGCGCGGGCGCTACCGGCTCGCCGCCATCGAGTCCACCGGCGAGCGCCAGGCCCGGGTCATGGTCCTCGAGAAAGAAGCGGCAGGCTGGCGCTTCATCGGTTTCGACGAGGGGCCCGGACTCGACACGGTCATCCGCATACGCAACCAGTTCAATCAGCTCCGCTACGCGATCGACGGGCTGCTTCGCCGCTTCGAGGACAGCCCGCCGCAGACCTTCGATGCCTCGATCAGGCAGATGACGGAGGTGCTGGAGAGACTGTTCGGGACCAGCTGAATGGAGCCAAGCGACGACGACATCCAGTATGATCGGATCATCGCCGACGAACCGGAGATGGTCGAGCAGGCCGTCGTCCAGTCGCGCGTGGCGCTCTCGATCATCTGCCTTCTCTTCGTCTTCGTCGGTCTCTTCGCCACCGTCGTCTTCCTCTTCGCCGACGACCTCTACCTGATGTCGCGCAGCGAGGCGGCCTCGATCGACATCGATCGCCCCGGAGGGCCGCTGCAGCGCTACCGGAGCTCTCCCGAACAGGTCTGGACCAACGAGCTCATGCGGGAACTCGGGACTCTGGCGTTCGCCCGTGTCGAGCCCGAGCCCTACCTCGAATCGAGGCTCTGGCGTGGTCTGCGCCTCACGATGTCGATCCGTCTGGCGGTCTTCCTGTTGACCCTGGTCGGCGTCATCCTCGTCCTGAGGCGAAGGCTCTCGGGGCGCCCCGTGCTCGTGATCGCCTTCGTCGCCCTCATCCTCCTGGGGGCGATCGAGAGCCTCGCCGTCCTTCGCGACGGCATCATGGTGGTCGAGGAGTACCGACGCGACCTCGGCAACGCGTTTCGCGCGGTCACCGACGAGGTCGGGCTGAGCGAGCAGTTTCCGCCGATGCGTACGTTTCTCGCCGCGCCGCGCCTCGCCCTCGTGCGCCGGATCGTGCTGGGCTATTTCCTGTTGGCGACGGCGATCTGGCAGATCATGCTGATCGCTCTGGTCCTGCGCCGCCCGACCCGGCTCGAGAGAGTCCCGAAGGAGCTGTCATGAGAGTCCTCCTCATCCTCATGCTGATGATCCTCCCGCTTTCCTGTTCGAGCGGCGGCGAAGCCAAGGACATGCCGGTGACGACCCGCGAGGCCGAGGGCGCGAGGCTGCTCGCCGCCGGTCAGGTCGAGGAGGCGCTCGAGGTCTTCCGGACCGCCGCCTACGAGGAGCGCTCCTACCGCGGCCTCGTCGGCATGGCGCATTGCTATGCTCGACTCGGTGACATCGGTCGCTTCGAGACGATCTCGATGGAGGCCGCCAGCCGTTCGCCGCGGACCGTCGAGAGCTTCCGCAGGCTGGGCGTCCTCTTCGTGAAGGGTGCCGAACGTTTCCGCATGCGGCCGGCCTCGTCGCGCTTCGCCCAGGTCGGGGTCGAATATCTGCGCCGGGTCTATGCGGTGCAGCCGCAGGGCGATCCCGACCTCCTGCCGACGCTCGGTCTCGGCCTTCACCTTGCCGAGATGGACGACAGCGCCGCGGTCATCCTGAACGAGGCTCTCCTCGGCCAGCCGGACCGGGTAGACGTCATCCACAGCCTCCTCAGCGTCTATCGTCGCCTCGGTGATCGCGAGCGGACGAAGGCCCTCCTGGCCCGCTGGCAGGAGCGAAGCGACCTGCCGGCCCCCTGGGTCGAGGCCTGGAACTGGGCGCAGGGCGAGTCCCGATGAGCTGAGAGTGGACCGTCTTCGGGGCAGATCGTATACTCTCGGTCCCGTTTCGTTCCCCAATCGAAGCCCGTGTCATGAACGCCAGTAGCCCCAGTCAGGCCGCTCCCGCGGCTCGCATCCTCCTGGTCGAGGATGAACCCGACATCGCCGAGGTCATCCGTCTCACCCTCGTGCGTGAAGGCCTCGCGGTCGAGTGCGTCGCCGAAGGCGAGCCTGCCCTGGCGCGCCTCGAGGAGGGCGGAATCGATCTGGTGCTCCTCGACATCCTCCTCCCCGGGATCGACGGACACGATGTCTGTCGTCGGATCCGGGGGGACCTCGCCCTGGCACGGCTCCCCGTGATCATGCTCACCTCGCTGACCGAGGAGACCGACATGGTGGTCGGACTCGGCGTGGGCGCCGACGACTACGTGCGCAAACCCTTCTCCGGCCCCGAACTCGTGGCGCGCGTCCGGGCCCACCTCAGGCGTGCGGCGCAGGGGCGCGAGAACGGCCAATCCGCAGGCGATGCCGAGTTCGTCCGGGTAGGCGATCTCACGATCGACTCGAAGCGTCACGTCTGCACGATCGGCCGCAAGACGATTCCGCTCACCCTGGCCGAGTTCCGCCTGCTCCAGTTCCTCATGAACAACCAGGAGCGGGCCTTCACGCGGCACGAACTGCTGCCGAACGTGGTCGGAGAGGGCGTCTACGTCATCGATCGCAACATCGACGTCCATGTCCGCAACGTGCGCAAGAAGATCGGCGACTACGCGGCCTGCATCGTCACGGTCCGGGGCGTGGGCTATCGCTTCGAGCCGGCGGCTCTCGGCTCGGCCTGAGTCTTCACCGTATTTTCTTCGAACCTCCGGTCGCCGCCCCCTCCGCTCGTCCGCCCCGTCTTCGACCCTCCCCGGCGAGCAATTCTGCTCCGGCATTCTGCCCTGATCCCGGGTCTCTAAGTCCCTGACAGGCCAGACGAAAGCGCATTCTGCCCGGGGCGTTCCGCCCGTCGGCGCCGGCGTGTGCGAAAACGCACGAGTCCGCGCGGGCCCCATTCCGGAGCGAGGCTCCGGCGCCGGCGGTCCTTCAAGTCCCTGCTTTTCTTGGAACTAAGCGGCATCCGAGTCGTAAGGACGGCGTCGCAGCGACAACGGGAGCCCGGGCCCGCCAGGCCCATCGACTCCGATCCTCGTTGCGACGAGCAGTCGCGCGCGAGCGGATGATGAAGAGCGAGCGAAAGCGCACGAAAGGGATCGGCGCCATGACGAGCACGACGCAGAGAGAGGGTTCGAAGATGCGGCACGCAGGAAGTCGAGCCGGAGCGCGGTCGGCCGATCCGAGGCTGGCGCCGAGCTGGAGCCGGGGGATCTTCCAGGATCTCGACGGCGCCCAGGAGCAGCTGGTGGACGGTCCCGTCCGGCTACCGCGGGGCCTGCAGGGTCTGCTCGAGGCGGACGACGACGGTCAGGCCCTGGTGCTGCGAGCTGATGCCGGCGCCGATCTGAACCGCTTCAGCCGCGCCCTCCACGTCCGTGATGCCGTGGCCGAGAGCCTCTTCCTCTCGCTCGACGCCCGCTCGCGCGGCGCTTCCAGCGCGGGTCGGGAGATCGCTCGCCGTCTGGGCGCACTCGCGCTCGAGGGGGTCGATGAGCGCCACCGCGAGGCCGTCCTCGCCTCGACCCTCTTCGTCGATCACGCCGACACCCTCGCGGAGGACGGCCTGGCCGATTTCTGCAAGCTGGCCGAGCTGCGTCGCAAGGGCCGGCCGACGCCGCGGCTCGTCCTGGGCTACCGCTCGTCGCTGCCGGCCGAGGTCGCCGATCTCCGCGCCCTGCCCTGGCCGGCCCTCACGACAAGGCCCGACGACGTCCTGGCGATGGTGGTCGAAACCCTGGAGGACCGGATCGACGCGCCGCAGCTCGACCAGGAGGCCCTGGCGGTCCTGCGCCAGCACGACTGGAGCGGCGGCGAACTCGAGCTCGCGCGCATCGTGGACGAGCTCATGCGCCGCTTCCCGCGGGCGAAGGTGGCTGCGGCCGAGATGCGTCTCGCGATCGATCCCTGCTCGGGAATCCCGGCTCCCGACCTGCCGCTCGCCGATCTCGAGGAGCAGCAGATCTACCGCGTTCTCGACGCCAACGACTGGAATCGCACGCGCAGCGCGCAGATCCTCGGCATCGACGTGAAGACGCTCTACAACAAGCTCAAGCGCTACGAGTCGCGCAAGCGGCGTCTCGAGCGTTCCCGCCAGGTAGACTGACGGTTCCCCGGTCCCGGGCCGCGCCCGCTGCCGGACCGCTCAGCGGCCGCAGAGTTCCTTGAAGAAGCAGGCTTCGCAGGTCCGCCCGGGCTCGATCATCGGGAAGGCCGCGGCGAGGTCGTCGCGCGGTCGGTTGCTCTCGCGATCGGAGAGCAACGAGTACATCGTCTCGAAATCGCGCTCGATCTCCTCCTCGATGAAGGCGAGCCGGTCACCGTCGCAGGGATACTCGGCGATCGTTCCGTCCTTCAGGTAGCAACCGAAGAGGCGGATGCGGTCGGGCTCGTAGCCCAGCTTGTCGCGAGCATAGAGGGCGTAGGAGAGGAGCTGGAGCTCGTCGTTCGGGCTCTTCATCCCGGTCTTCCAGTCCCAGATCTCGCACTCGCCGGCCGCATTCTCGCGCGCGAAGTCCGGCAGCGCCCAGATCGTGTGCCCCTTCAGGCGGTGCTTGGTGTCCTCGTCGAAGCTCGGCTCCGGGTCGATCGCGATCCAGCGCGCCTTGTCGTCCTCGAGCAGCTCGGCGAAGAGCGGCATGGCCAGGAAGGTCGCCACCGCCTCCGCGGCCCGGGCGCCGATCTGCTTCAACTCCTCGACCTCGGGTGTCGGGCCGTAGTAGAGCTCGAACATCGGTGGGGCCTTCTTCGGGCTCTGCTGCCAGATCCGGTCGCGGCCGAAGCGCTCCATCGCCTTCAGGGCGTCGGTCCAGGCCGGTGTCAGGATCTCCTTGCGGGCGAAGAAGGGGTAGTCGTCGTTCAGCATCCG
>JBFIHP010000039.1:0-10893 GCA_041601735.1 Planctomycetota bacterium
GTCGCGACCGCGGGCCCGTTTTCTTGCCGGGGGATTCAAGTGAGCGCGGCTCCTTCCGAGAAGAAGGGAGAAGGTCGAATTCACGAGGTCCCCATGCTGCTCCTGGCCCAACAGAACATCTACGACAAGTTCTCCGCGCTCCGGGGCGAGAGCAACGAGGACCTGGTGTTCTGGCGGATCCTGACCTGGGGCATGCTCACGGCGCTGATCCTCGCGGGCTGCTGGTTCGCCTACGTCTGGTTTCTGCGGCGGCGCGCGCTGGCCGCCGATCGCCGCGCCGCCTTCAGCAACCGCAAGCGGGCCAACCTCGACGTGGATCCGGACCCCAAGCTCGACTTCTCGCGCGAACTCAGCCCCCTGGACTACGTGACCGACGCCCGCGTCGATGCCTTCCCGGCCCTCGCCGACGTCCGCAGCGGGACGCGGATCGCGCTCTTCTGGGATGTCGGCGGGCTGCGTTGCGGAACGCTCGGTCGGGCACAGCGCGGCGAGTCGGGCGAACTCTTCGCCGCCTTCGAGTCGGACAGCGCGCCGACCGAAGGCGATGCGACCCTGCTCGTTCCGGAGGCCGCCGGTCACGTCCTCTTCTACCGGGTCTCGACGGCGAAGGCCGACGGCTCGAGTCAGCGCCGGATCGCCGTCAGGGGCATGAACCCGGTCTCGCGCATCCATCACAAGTATCGAGCCGCAACCAGTCTTCGCGCCGCGGCAATCCGTCCGGATGCGGAGGGCGGCGCCTTGCTCATCCGGGTGCAGGATCTGGCCTTCGACGGTTTCGGCGTCCTCAGCGAGGCCGAGCTGACGGTGAACACCCAGCTCGAGATCCGTGTCGAACTGGCCGATTACCTCGAGCCGATCCAGCTCATCGGCCGGGTCGCCTGGGCTCATGTCGATCCCGTCGGGCTCTGGCGCGGCGGCATCGAGCTGTCACACGAGAACATCGAACAGCGGCTCATCCTGGCCGACTACCTGCTCTCGACGATCCGAGCCGAGAGCGGCGAGATCGTCGTGGACGAGCGGCGCGAGGAGACGACTCCGAGCCGACCGGTTCCGGTGGATCCGGGAGCGTGACGCTCGTCGCCGACGTCGTCGCCCCCGACCGCCTCGACGCGGTCGCCGTCGCCCTCGACCGCGGGGAGCACGAGCGCGCCGCAGCGATGATCGAGGACCTGCGGCGCCACGAGGGTCCGAGCCCGCGACTCTTCGCGCTCGAGGCGCGTCTGGAGTCCGACCGCGGGCGCATCGAGCCCGCCCGGCGCTTGCTCGAACGCGCCCGGGCCCTGGACCCCGCTTCGCCCGAGCTGCGGTCCGAGCTCGCGCGCCTGTTCCTGGCCTCGTCGCTTCCTTCCTGATCGGGAAAAGCTTTCCCGAGCGATTGCCCGCCTTTTCCTCAAGGACTCCTTCCGGGCTCCCCGGCGAACTCCTGTCGTCATTATCGACGCTCGCCCAAGACGCTTGTCGGCAGGGACTTGCGGATGTCGGCGCCCCTTCTTGGGCCGCCCGGCCATCCCGGTCGGGATTGGACCGGCCCTTGCTCTCCTGTTCGGGCCGGAAGTCCGGTTCGAGAGAGAGAACGATGAACGAGTCCCTGTACATCACCGCCAGCGGAATGGCCGCCGTCCAGCGCATGCTGGATACCTCGACCCGCAACACCATGGGGGCGAGCATTCCCGGCTACCAGAAGCACCAGATGGTGCTGAAGAACTTCGGCGCCTTCCTCGAGGACCCCGGCGCTCGCCGCGACCTCGTCGGCGCCGAGGAGGTCGTCCTCTTCGAGCAGGGCGACCTGCGCGAGAGCGGCGAACCCTTCTCCTTCGGCCTGATGGGCGAGGGATTCATGGCGGTGAAGGCCGACGACGGCCAGGTCTACTACACCCGCAACGGCGACTTCACCGTCGATCGCGACGGCCGACTCGTGACCCGCGCCGGCTACGGTGTGCTCGACGAGGGCGGGGCCGAGATCAGTCTCGATCCGCGCGCCGGTCCGATCACCGTGGACCGCGACGGAGCGATCTTCCAGGCGGGCGAGCAGATCGCGGTCCTGAAGATCGGCGAATTCAGCGAGGAGGCTCGCGCCCGGCTCCGGGTCGTCGGCGACACCCTGTTCGCCGCGCCAAGCGGACAGAGCCCGACCCAGGCGACCGCGACCGAGGTGCACCACGGCGTCCTGGAGTACTCCCGGCACGGCGGCATCAAGGGCATGGTCGACATGCTGGTCGCCAGCAAGAACTACGAGTCGATGCAGCGGTCCATCCGCTCCATCGACCAGCTGCACGAGAACATGATCCGTCAGGTCCAGTAACGAGAGCGAGAGAGAGCGAGATGATCAAGGCCCTATACACCGCCGCCACGGGCATGAAGGCCCAGCAGATGCGCATCGACGTCATCGCGAACAACCTCGCGAACGTCAACACGACCGGATTCAAGCGCTCGAACGTCAACTTCGAGGACCTCCTGTACAGCACCCTGCGCAATCCGAACGAGCGCAGCGCGACCGGCGTGCGTCCCTCCGGACTGCAGGTGGGTGCGGGTAGTCGCCTCGTCAACACGAGCAAGATCTTCACCCCCGGATCGCTCGAGGAGACCGGGAACGCGCTCGACATGGTCATCACCGGCCAGGGCTTCTTCCAGCTCCAGGACATCGCCGGCAACACGGTCTACACCCGGGACGGCAACTTCATGGTCGACCGCGACGGCACCATCGTGAACTCCCAGGGCCTGAAGATGACGCCCAACCTCACGGTCTCGCCGAACGCGCAGATCGCGGTCAGCCAGGACGGCATCATCAGCCAGATCGTGGGCGACACGACCAGCCAGGTCGGTCAGATCCAGCTCGCCACCTTCACCAACCCGGCCGGCCTCGAGGCCGTCGGCGGCAACCTCTTCAAGAAGAGCGAGGCGAGCGGCGAGGCCACGACCGGCACCCCCGGTTCGGACGGCTACGGCGGTCTCGTCGGCGGCTTCCTCGAGCGCTCCAACGTCGAGGTGGTCAACGAGCTCGTCGGCCTGATCACCTCGCAGCGTGCCTACGAGACCTCGAGCCGCGCCATCTCGGCGGCGGACGAGATGCTCACGACCGTCAACCAGATCGTGCGATGAGGACTGATTCGAGATGAACTACAAGACCATCCTTCTCGCCATCCTCCTCGCGACCGCCGTCGCGCCGGCCCAGGAGACGGGTGTCATGGTCGAGCTGAACGGGGCTCACCTGACGGTGTCCGGCGTCGCCGTGCGCATGGAGGACGTCGCCAGGATCTCGGCGCTCGCACCGAAGGGCCGCGATCCTCGGGTCGTCGAGTACCGGATCAACTCCGTCGAACTCCTGCGCTTCAGGCCGGGCATGATGGAGGCAGCCATCGACCACGCCGACATCAAGATCGCGCTCAAGCGCCTGGGCTACACCGACGTCTCGATCGCCGGCCCGAAGACCCTGCGGGTCAGCCGCAGGTCGAAGCTCCTCGACAATCGCCGGGTGCTCGACATGGTCCGTGCGCACGTTCGCTCGGCGCTCGCCGGCGTCGACGAGGACGCGCGCGTCGACTTCGTGCGCCGGCTCGAACCGGTTCGCATCCCCGCGGGCCGCTACAGCATGGACCTTCGCTTCGAGGCCGACCCGAACAACCCCGACTACCTCGGCGACTCGGATCTGCGGCTCGTCGCCGAGATCGACGGCGTCGTCGAGGAGATCGCCCGCATTCCGGTCCGGATCTCGCGCCGGGTGCAACTGCTTCGCCTGGCGCGCAACGTCCGCAGGGGCGAGGTCATCGGTCGCGACGACCTCGCCTTCGAGGATCGAACCGTCTCGCAGCTCGGACCCCAGCTCTTCTACCGGCTGGAGGACGTCGTCGGACTGATCGCCGTGCGCGACCTGAAGTCCGGTTCCGAGATCATGAAGACGGACATCAAGGCGCGCCCCGTCATCCGCAAGGACGACCTGGTCAGCGTGCGCGCCCGGAAGGGTGCCCTGCAGGTCGAAACCCTCTGCCAGGCGCTCCAGGACGGCGCGCCGGGTGACCGCATCCTGTTCAAGAACCTGAGCAGCGAACGCACGGTCGAGGCGGTCGTGGTCGATCGCCAGATCGCGGAGATCGTGCTCGATAGATGAACGCGAGCGATCCCGACGGGGTGAGAGCCGTCCGGGACGTGATTGGAGAGAGAGATGAGAGAGTATCTGATCGCGGCGAGCGTCCTCCTGGGACTCGCCGTCAACTGCCCGGCGCAGTCGCTCTGGGACGCCTCGCTCGGCCTGCGCCCGGTGTTCAGCGACACGAGCGCGCGCGGTGTCGGCGACATCCTCACCATCATCATCGATGAAGAGGCCACCGTCGCGAACAAGGAGGACTCGAACTTCGAGAAGGAGTCGAGCCTGGAGGCCCTGCTCAGCAACTTCGAGATCTTCCCCAACGCCTTCGAACCGCTCCCCAGCGTCGCGGGTGAACAGCGGAAGACCTTCGACGGCACCGCGAAGTACGACAAGAACAACAGCTTCGAATCGACCATGTCCGTGGTCGTCATCGACACGATGCCCAACGGCAACATGATCGTGGAGGGGTCGCGATCGCTCGTGATGGACGGCGAGACGAAGGTCATCAAGATGACCGGGATCGTCCGGTCCTTCGACGTCTCGCGCACCAACTCGGTTCGATCGAGCCAGGTCGCCAACGCGCGGATCAGCTACGAGGGCACGGGTCCGCTGACCCGCGCCACGAATCGCGGCTGGTTCTCGAATCTCCTCGACATCGTCTGGCCCTTCTGAACCAGGGAGACAACATGCTCGCCAAGATCACCACCATCGCCCTGGCGATCGTCGCCCTCGCCGGTCTGGCCGGCGCGCAGGCGCGCATCGCCGAGATCGCCGATCTCGAGGGCGTTCGCGACAACTACGTGAAGGGCATCGGCCTCGTCGTCGGCCTGAACGGCACCGGCGACGGCACGGACATCACCAAGCGCATGCTCGCGAACATGCTGACCCGGAGCAACGTCAATGCGACGATGTCCGAGGTCGATTCGAAGAACGCGGCGGTGGTGATGGTCACCGCGCGACTCTCGCCATTCAAGCGACCGGGCGGACGCCTGGACGTGGACGTGGCCTGCATCAACAACGCCTCGAGCCTCCAGGGCGGCACGCTGGTCGAGACCTACCTGATGGGCCCCGATCAGCAGACGGTCTACGCCATCGCCCAGGGGCCGGTCTCGACGCCGAGCAAGCGGGCCGAGGGGCAGTCCGGCTCCTCGGTGACGGTCTCGCATCCGACCGTCGCGACGGTGCCGAACGGCGCGTTGATCGAGAAGGCCGTCGACATGCAGATCCACGACAGCCGGAACATCATCACGCTCAACCTGAAGAACCAGAACTGGAACACGGCCGCCAACGTCGCGAAGGCGATCGAGGAGAAGCACGCCGGTGCGGCTCGGGCCGTCGATGCCGGCATGATCGAGGTGAAGATTCCCGCCGACTGGCTGGGTCGCGTCACCGAGTTCATCGCGAGCATCCAGGAGCTGCGCGTCGAGGTAGACATGATCTCGAAGGTCATCGTGAACCGGAAGACCGGGGTGATCATCGCGGGGCAGGACGTCCGGATCTCGAAGGTGGCCGTCGCCCAGGGGTCGATCAGCGTCACCATCGAGGAGACGCCGATCCCCGTCACCGCCGCGCCCTTCACCGAGGGGCCCTCGATCGCCGCGGTGCCGCGCTCGGAGGTCCAGGTCACCGAGGAGAATCGCGGCCTGAAGGTGGTGGACGGCGGCGAGAGCGTCGCCAGCCTGGCCGCGTCCCTGAACGCGCTCGGCGTCCTGCCGAGCGAGCTCATCTCGATCCTGGAGGCCATCAAGGCCGCCGGGGCCCTTCACGCCGAACTGGAGGTGAGGTGATGACCGACGGGTTGGGAATTCCGCAGCTGCCCGTCGCCGGCCCCGGAGCCGGCATCGAGCGTCTGCGCGTGCCGGGAAAGGACTCCTCCGCCGAGGAGGTCAAGAAGGTCGCGGGTCAGCTCGAGGGCGTCTTCTTCTCCATGGTCGTGAAGGAGATGCGCAAGTCGATGATGAGCGACGACCTCTTCGGCAGCGGTCCCGAGGCCGAGCAGTATGCCGGCCTCTTCGATCAGATGATGGGCGAGCACATGGCGCAGACCGGAGGTCTGGGCATCGCTCGTATGGTCATGGAAAGCGCGCAGGCCGCGCGGGAGTCGATCCGTCCGGAGGCGCTCGAGGCCCGGCTGGCCGAGATCGCGGAGGCGCGTGCTCGCGCCGCAACCGAGGAGCCCCGATCATGACGACGATGACCTTCGAGATCGGCGAACTGCGCGTCATCGAGGCCTGGCTCGACGAGGAGTTCGGGCTGCAGGAGATGCTGATCGAGCGCCTGCGGACGATGCAGAGCTTCATCGTGAAGAGCGACCTGGCCGGGCTCGAACGCTACCTCGTCGAGAGCACCGAGATCCTCGAGCGCATGGAAGCGATCGATCGACGGCGCCGGAAGATCTACGGCAGCATCCTGGCATGGCGAGGTCTCGCACCCGGTCAGGGTTCGCTCCGCAGGCTCGCGGACTTCGCTCCTCCGGCCGACCGCGCCGCCATCGAGGACCGGGTGGAGCGACTGCACGATGCCGCGCGACAGGTCCGGCTGCACAACAATCGCAATGGAATGCTCGCCCGGAGCGCCCTGGAGCTGACCGAGGACTTCGTCCGCGCCATGTTCCTCGTGCCGGCGGGCGCCCAGACCTACGACCCCAAGGGCAGGATGAAGGCTCGACCCGAGCTGATCCTGGATCGGAGTCTCTGACATGTTCGGATTCGATACCGGCCTCTCGGCACTGTCCGCCGCCCGTCTCGCGATCGAGACCGTCGGCAACAACCTCGCCAATGCCACCACCCCGGGCTACTCGCGGAACCGCGTCCTCACCCAGACCGGCATCCCGACCCTGGTCGGGCGCTTCCACCAGGGCGGCGGCGTGCGTGTCGCGTCGATCGACCGGGTCACCGACGATCTCCTGGTCGGGCGGGTCCGGCAGCAGTCGCAGGAGGTCGAGCGCCGCAACGTCGTTCTCGACGTCCTTCTGGGCGTCGAGTCGGCATTCGGTGAACCCTCGACTTCGGGGCTCTCGGCTCAGCTGGGCAGCATGTTCAACAGCTTCAGCAGTCTCGCGGGAGCGGCCGAGGACATCACCCTGCGCAAGGGCGTTCTGCTCGGTGCCGAGTCGGTGACCGAGCAGTTCCGGCGGGTGCGCCGCGACGTGGGTTCGACCCTTCAGGGCGTCAACGGTCTGATCGTCGAGACGACGAAGGACATCAACCGCCTCACCGACTCGATCGCAACGATCAACAAGGAGCTCGCCAAGTCCCAGGGCTACCAGGGCGGCGCGCCCAACTCGCTCCTGGACCGGCAGGGCCAGCTTCTCGATCAGCTCGCCCAGTTCGTCGATATCAGCGTCACCGACGCCGGCGCCGGTCGCGTGAACGTCCAGATCGGCGGGCAGATGGTCGTGAGCTACAACGAGGCCCTCGAGGTGCGAGCCGAGACCGATTCGAGCGGGAAGCCCGCGATCAAGGTCGAGAACGCCGAATACGCGCTCGACGTCCGGTCGGGCAAGCTCATGGGCTACCTCGAACTCGCCGAAAGCGGCGTCAGCCAGCGCGTCGAGGAGCTCGACCGTCTCGCGAATGCGTTGATCCTGAACTTCAATCGCGTCCACAGCACCGGCGTGCCCGCGGGCGGCGGCTTCAGCGTGTTGCGGTCCAACAACCCCGTGATCGATGCCGACGGCGACGGTGATCGTTCGGACGAACTGCTGAAGGACAGCGGCCTGCCCTTCGACGTGTCGAGCGGCCGGCTCTGGGTCAGCGTCGTGGACGAGGCGAGCGGTGACGTCAGGCAGACCCGGATCGACATCGACCCCGCCACCCAGACCGTGGGCCAGTTCGTCTCCGCGCTGAACGGGGTGGCCGGCCTGAATGCCAGCCTCGACGTCACCGGGAGGATCAGCCTGAGCGCCAATCCGGGCAGTCGCTTCCACTTCGCCGGGGTCCTGCCGACCGAACTCGCGAGCAGCGGCAACCTCGGCACGACCGAGGCCTCGCTCGCGACCGGCGCGGGCGGCCCCTTCAGTCTGAGCAACGGCGCCGCCTTCGACATCAGCGTCGATGGCGGGCCCGCGCAGACCATCACCCTGAACAGCACCCAGTTCGCCGACATCACGGCCGCAACGGCCGAGGAGGTCGCGGCCGCGATCAACTCCACGCTCACGGGAGGGCAGGCCGAGGTCGTCGCCGGTCGGCTCGTCATCCGCAGCGCCACCAGCGGTCAGAGCTCCAGTCTCGCCATCACCGACGGCACGGGTTCGCCCGCGGCGGCGATGGGGCTGGCGACGGGGCCGGCGAACGGCCAGGACACGGCGGTGTCGGTCGCCCTGAGCGGCGCCTACACCGGGACCGAGGACCAGCAGATCTTCTTCCAGCCGACCGGCGACGGCACCATCGGCCTCACGCCGGGCCTCCAGATCCAGGCGATCAACTCCGCCGGCGAGGTCCTCGCCGTCCTCGATGTCGGTCCGGGCTACTCTCCGGGCGACGAGATCGGGGTCATCGACGGCATCTCGGTCTCCTTCGGCGCGGGCGACGTCAGCGGCAGCAGCGGCGACTTCGCCTCGCTGGAGGCCTTCGCCGACGGCGACGACAGCGACGTGCTCGCCGCTTTCGGCATCAATGCCTTCTTCACCGGGACCTCGGCCGAGAACATCGAGGTCGCCGCCAGCCTGCGCAAGGACAGCTCGCTCCTGGCGGGCGCCCTCGGGCCGGCATCCTCGGACAACCGGAACATCCTGAGGCTTCTCGGGCTGCGCGACGCCGGCCTCGGCGAGCTCGGCGATCTCTCGGCCCAGGAGTTCTACTCCGGCATCGTCTCGGAGGTCGGACAGTCGACCTCGCGAGCGGAGCTGAACTACGAGACCGAGGTCCTCCTCAAGCAGAGCTTCGAGAACCGGCTCGAGTCGGTCCGAGGTGTCTCGGTCGACGAGGAACTCGCCAATCTCCAGCGTTACGAACAGGCCTATCAGGCGGCGGCACGCTACATCAGCGCCGTCAACGAGGTCACCCAGATCCTCTTCAACCTCTGAGGGGTCAACATGTCATTCCGCGTCACGCAGAATCTCTCCTACGACAGCGCGCGGCAGCAGGTGCAGGGCGCCTACGCGCGGCTGTTCGACAGTCAGCTCCTGGTCGCCCGGGGCAAGCGCATCACGCGACCTTCGGACGATCCCAACTCGATCGCCCGTCTCCTGGGCTTCAAGGAGAAGCACACGGAACTCCAGCGTTTCTCACAGAACGCGTCCGAGGGTCGGGCCTTCGTCGACAGCGCGGCCTCGACGCTCCAGGACGCTTCGAACCTGATCCAGGAAGCCCGTGAGGACGTCATCCAGGGTCTGAACGGCGTGCTCGGCCCGACCGATCGCGAGACCATCGCGAGGGCCATCGACGGCATCCTCAACGAGATGGTGTCGCTTGCGAACTCGCAGGTCGCCTCGCGCTTCGTCTTCGGCGGAACCGCGACGGATCGCCCGCCCTACGAGCTGGTGACCGATGCCAGCGGCCAGCAACGGGTCGTCTACAGGGGCGACGACGGACGGATCGTGTCCGAGGTGGGCCCCAGCCTGTCCTTCGAGCTCAACGTTCCGGGCTCGGAGATCTTCCGTCGCGGTCAGCGCGGCACCACCGTCTACTCGGGGGTGACCGGCGCGCGGGCGGGCCTCGGCACCGACAACGGCGTCGGGGTCGATCGACTCACCGCCCGCCACCTCGCCACCGCGCTCTCCGGCGGCTCGGGCCTCGCGCTCGGCGCCAGTTCCACCGGCGGCGACAACATCCTCGGCAGTCACACGATCGACATCGACTCCGTGGCGGGGACCATCTCGCTGGACGGCGGTCCGGCGCAGTCCTTCACCGGCAGCGAGACGGACTTCGCCCTCAGCGGTCCGACGGGCGAACTCGTCCACCTCGATCTGACCGGCCTCGCAGGCGGTTTCGTCGGTCAGGTGACCGCGACCGGCATGGGCGACCTCTCGATCGACGGCGGCGCCACCTGGACCGCGATCGGCTTCTCGACCAACGACCGGGTCGTGGACTCGCTGAACGGCTCGACCCTCAACGTCGATACCACGACGATCAGGCGAGCCGGAACCGACGACGTGTCCTACGGCGGCACCCTCGATGTCTTCGGGTCGCTGATCGCGATCCGCGACGGCCTGCGCGCGGCCGGCAAGGCGAGCGATCCGGCGGCCGATCTCCAGCGCGTCCGCGGCTACCTCGACGAGTTCGATCGCGCCCACGACCGTCTCCTCGAGGGGCTCGCCGAACTCGGTTCCCTGAGTTCGAGGCTGGAAAGCGCCGAGACCAGGGTGGAAGATCTGGATGTGAGGCTCCAGGAGTTGATCTCGAAGACGGAGGACGTCGATATCAGCGAGGCCGTGATCCAGATGCAGCAGAACGAGACCGCCTACCAGAGCGCGCTGCTGGTGACCTCACGGGTCAACCAGCTGAGCCTGATGAACTATCTCTGATGGCCGTCGACTTCGAGGGCCGAAGAGCAGCCGCGAGGATCGTCGCCCTCGATGAGGACTCCTTCGTCGAGGCGTAGGGACTCATCGATCGCTGCATGCGCCCCGGCGCCGACCTGTCGATGGCCCTCGACTTCCCGCTCCTGGTCGGGCCCCGCGCTCGCGCTCGACGTCTCGTCGCGCGGGAAGGAGGCCGCATCGTCGCTCACGCCGCCGGGCGTGTCCTGCGCAGCCGCACGCCCGCGGGTCGCAGCTTCGGCCTCCTCGACATCGGGGCGGTCTGTACCGATCCCGCTCACCGCGGCCGCGGCCACGCCCGAAGTCTGGTGACCAGGCTGCTCGACGA
>JBFIHP010000040.1:0-10831 GCA_041601735.1 Planctomycetota bacterium
CGGCGAGCCGCTCGAGGACGCCGACCGTCTTCTGGGTGGCGGCATCCTGCTTGCGCTTGATGATGTCGAGGGCGGCCTTCAGCTCGTTGCGCCCCTTGTACTGGTCCGGCGCCTCGAGACGGCGCTTGTTCCAGTTGTCGACACTCTTCTTGGCGATGTCGAGGTAGGCGAGGTAGGCGCGCTCGGCCGAGACCTCGTTGCCGACGACGAGGTGCATCTCGCCGAGGTTGAGGAGGGCGTCCGGCGCCGCGTTGCGCATGCGCGAGAGCCGTTCGAACTTGTCGAGGGCCTCGCGGCTGTAGTGCTGTCTCCGCTCGTCGTGCCGCTTCTGCTCGCCGAGCATCTCGGCGCGGCGCTTCGGATCATCGCTCCGGGTGATGCGCTGATCGATCACGTCGATGTAGCGCTTCTCCAGCGCGGCGATCGCCCGCTCGGTCATGGCGAGGCCGAGGCAGGCCTTCCAGTTGAAGTCGTCCTCGACCGTCGTGTCATCGGGGAGCTGGCCGTTCCAGAGCTCGCGGAGGGTCTCCTCGGAGCGCTTGAAGCGCGCCTCGGCGTCGGCGAGCCGGCCGCGCTGGGCCTGGTCGAGCCCGATCTGGTAGGTCGAAAGGGCCATGCCGAGGCGACCGGAGCGCGAGGTCGGGTCGAGCTTCAGCTGCTTGTCGAACTGGTCCAGGGCGCGGGCGTATTCGCCGCCGCCGTAGTAGTCCTGGGCATTGGCCGCGTAGAACTCGGCGTCGCCTTCGAAGCCGTCGTCGGGCTTCCTGGTCTCGACGTCGCTGTACTGCAGCCCGCCGCCTCCCTCGTTCGAGGAGCAGGCGACGAGAGCGAGGACCAGAACGGCCGGAGCGAACAGGGACTTGTGCATGGATCGACCCCCGGAGATGAACTCCGAATCCTAAGAATGCCGCCATGGGCGGTCAAGAAAGGGGAGCGCTCGGTCCGAGCCCCTCCCCGTGAACACGGCGAGCCGCCTCCCCCGGTTTCAGCTCCCCGCCGCCCTCGGCGCTTTCGAGTTCCCCCCGCGACCTTCGCCGCTGCCCGCGGCGTCAGGAGGAGGAGTTCTCGAGGCGCTCGAGACGCTCTTCCTCGAATCGCACGAGGATCGTCTTGTGGCTCTTCAGCTGGACCTGCCCGGGGTTGGCGCCCTTGAACTTCGAGACGTTCTTGCGCCGGGTGTAGCTCACCCCCTGCTTGCCGCCCGACTGCGCCTTGGAGTACTGGACGGCCAGGGTAGCGGCGTCGAGCAGGGTCTGCTCCGGGAGTTCGTCGGTCGTCTTCACCACGACATGGGAGCCGGCGTGGTCCTGGGCGTGCAGCCACCACTCGTTGCCGAGGCAGTGCTTGAAGGTGAGCTCGTCGTTGTCACGGCTCGACCGCCCGACGCGGATCTCGAGGCCGTCCATCGACCGGTAGCTCTTGTAGCAGAGGCGGCGCGGCTGCTCCTTCGGCCTGGCGGACTTCACGCCGGGTTCGGCGCGGGTGACCTCGAGGCCGAGTCGGCCCGCGTCCTCGGCCAGGTCCTCGAGGGCGTCGTCGGCCGCGGCGCGCAGTCGCTCCTCGAAGGCGCGGAGGTCGTGGAGACGGGCGCGCTCGACCTCGAGCCGCCCCTCGATCGCGATCCGCCCGCGGTCGCCCCGGCGGGCGTCATTGAAGAGCTTCTCGACGTTCTCCTGCGGCGAGAGCTTCGGGTCGAGGGGGATCGTCACCCAGACCTCGCCATCGGCGCCCCAGTCGCGCACGCGCACTTCGGTCATGCCGCGCCTGACCTCGTGGAGCGATGGTTTCAGGATCTCGCCGAGGTCGCGGGTCGTCGCCGACTCGGGCAGCTTCCTCAGGTCGATCTCGATCTTGTTGATCTTCTTGAGCTGCTTCTTGAGCGCTCGGTCCACCTCGCGGGTCAGCGCCTTGCGGTCGATGCCGACCGGGACCTCGAGCTCGGTCTCGAGCAGCTCGAAGATGCGTCGCGGTTCGAAGACGCCGAAACGCTTGAAGAGCGGCAACTCGCGGTCCGTCGGCTCGGGCGCCGGCGGCGCCTGCCAGACGTCGCCGCGCTGGAGGACCCGCTGATCGTTCCGCACCGTGGCCGAGGCGGCGAGGATGCGGTCCTCGGCGTCGAGGACGAAGAGCAGGGGATAGCCCGGGATCAGCTCGATGAGGAGGTCGCGGGCCTCCGGCCCGGACTCGGTCATCCGGTCGATGCGGAGGCGCACGATGCGATCGCCGCCCACCTGTTCGACGGCCATGAGGCGGCCGTTCTGGACGAGCTTGCGCAGGAGCGAGCAGAAGGCCGGCGGCGCGCTCGGATTGGGCAGCTTGCGCTCGCTCAGGAGGAGTTGCGCCCGGCCGCGCCGGAGGTCGATCAGGAGTCGCTCGCGACCCTCCTCGCCACCGTAGAGCTCGAGGGCGACCAGGGCGTCGCTGGGTTGATGGACCTTCTGGATCATCGCCCCGCCGAGGCGGCGATCGAGCTCGGTCGCGATCAATCCGATCTCACGCTGGTTCATGGCTCGAGCGTTCCCTCGACTGCGAGTCGTCCTCGTCGCTTCCGGCCCGAACGACGAACGGGGCGCCGGCGATGTCGTCGGCGCCCCGTCGCGGGCCCTGCTCTCGCGGACGAGAGCGGAGGCTCAGAGCTCCTCGGAGGCGTCGTAGATCCAGTTCAGGTTGCCGAGCTCGTAGCTCATGAGCTCGCCCTTCTTGAAGAAGAGCTCGAGCTCGCGGGCAGCGGCCTCCGGCGAGTCGGAGCCGTGGATCAGGTTGAAGCTGTTCGACACGCCGAGGTCGCCGCGGATCGTGCCGGCGTCGGCCTTGGAGCCGAAGGTGGCGCCCATCATCTTGCGGCAGATCTCGATCGCGCCGACGCCGCGGACGGCGAGGACGACGACCGGCGAGCTGGTCATGAAGCGCACGAGGCCGGCGTAGAAGGGCCGCTCCTTGTGCTGGGCGTAGTGCGTGCCCGCGAGCTCCTGCGAGATCAGCATCATCTTCATGCCGACGAGCTGGAGGCCCTTCTTCTCGAAACGGGTGATGATCTCGCCGACGAGGCCGCGCTGCACGCCGTCGGGCTTCACGATGAGGAGGGTGGTTTCCATCGTCATGATGGTCGTCCTTTCGGGTCTTGTTCTGGCTCGGATGTCCGGTCGCGGAGTCTAACGCGAGGACCTGGGCTCAAAAGCCCGGCTCTTTCAGGGGCGGCGCCGGCTGCGAGGTCGGGCTCGGCCGGGAGGTCGGGCTCGGCTGCGAGGTCGGGCTCGGTTGCGAGGTCGGGGCGCCGGTCGGTTCGGCCTCCTCGGGCTCGGGCTCCATGTCGGCTTCGAAGCTGGGCAGCATGGCGAGGAGGGGCACGATCGCGTCGGCGAGCTCCGTGTGCAGGCTCCGGGCCTCCTCCAGCCGCAGGACCCAGTCTCGACGCTCCTCCTCGATCCCCTTCAATTCGGCTTGCGCCGAAGCGATGAGATCCCGGTCGCTCTTCGTCGCGGCCTCGAGTTCGGCCTTGCGCTTGCCGAGGGTCGCGATCTCGGCATCGAGGGCCGCGACCTCCTTCTTCAGGCCCTGGATCTCCTGGGCCCGCCGGCCGACCTCGGTGCGGAGGCTGCGGACCTCGCCGCGCTTGGCCTTCAGTCGCGTCTCGATGCCCTCGGCCAGGTCCGCGTAATCCTCGAGCTTGGCCTCGGCGCGCCTCACGCGGCGGGCGTAGGACGCGACCTGGTTCTCGCGTGAAGCCGCCGTGGCGGCGCCGGCCTCGACCTCGTCGATGTTCTCGCGGCTGCGACAGGCCGCGGCGACGAGCAGCGCCAGGAGGATCAGGGGGGCGATGCGCATGGCTGTCGGGTCTCCTTCAGGGTCCAGGTTAGCAAGGATGTTCGAGGCCCGGGAGCGCCGCGATCCCGGGCTCGCCGTGAAGTTATTAAGCCTTTGCCATGAAGGTGTTTATCTCCATTCCCGCGGCCGATCGAGCCGTCTTGACTGGAGCGGGCCGGCTGTTAGTATCCTCCGACCTCGGGGGCCGCCACCGGGGCCCTCGCAAGCCTGATCGAAGAATCCGAGCCACGACCCTCGGGGAGGAGCCGATGACCGGCAAACCCGAATCCGAAGGGGGCGGCCGCGATCTGAAGCGCAGCCTGACCGCCATGAGCTTCCTCGGCGTCGGCCTGAGCTTCATGGTCGAGGTCGGAGCGCTCGGCTTCCTCGGCTACTGGCTGGACGGTCGCTGGGGGACGTCGCCCTGGCTGCTTTCGGCCGGGGTCGCCCTGGGCATGACCGTCGCGCTGACGCACCTCCTGCGCAGCGCCGAGCGATTCGAGAAGCAGAGTCACGAGACCAAGGACGGATGACGAGCGCCGGGATGACGAGCGAGTCCGAAACCGCGGCGAGAGGGGCGAGATCGCCGATCTCGCTGACGCTGTTCCTCGGTGCGTCGATCGCGACTGCGCTCGCGGCCGCGGGTCTCGCACTGCTCGGCGCCCGGCTCTTCGAGCACGAGATCGCGCCTCGGGTGTTGATCCTGGCCTGCGTGGCCGGATTCGCCGTCTCCACGGCGGGCTGGCTCGTCGTCCTGCGCGGCTTTCGCGACGATCCGGGCCGCATCTTCGCCTACTTCGGCGCGGGCCTGCTGACCAAGCTCGTGCTGCTGCTCCTCGTGGTGGCTGTGGTGACCGGATTCGAGGTCGCGAGCCTGGACGAGTTTTTCATTCCCTTCGCCGTCGTATTCTTCCTGACGGGTTTCGCTCAGCTCGGCATCACGGTAAAAGGTGCCACGAAGCTCCTGAACGAGGCTCGGAAGGGGGCCCCGAGGAGGAATCCAGCGGCGCCCGGCGCCGCCGTCGATCCCGAGGAGCGCGGCTAAGTCGCCCAGCTCGAGAACATGGACGAGGGCTCGCCCCGGAAGGTGAGCTCGAGAAGGTAGGACAAGATGCCTTTTCTCTCTGCCGAAGTCGCCGACCCGATCCAGTGGATCTTCATCCACAACATGGATCATGGCCTGGGGCCCTCCTGGCTCGGGCTGAGCAAGCTCACGCTGAACATGTGGCTGGCCGCCCTGGTGCTCGGCCTCATGATGTGGCTCGCCAAGAAGGACGGCTTCGTCCCGAGCGGCAAGCTCCGCGGCATCTTCGAGATGATCTACTTCTTCATCCGGGACGAGATCGTCTACCCGGTGATGGGGGAGCACCACGGCAAGCCCTTCCTGCCGCTCTTCATGACCATGTTCAGCTTCATCTTCATGATGAACCTGATCGGCCTGGTCCCGCTGCCGGTCATCGGCGGCGCCGCGACGGGCACCCTCGGCTCGACGATCTCGCTCGCCGCGATCGTCTTCCTGATCTCGACCATCGCGGGCATCAAGTACAACGGCGTCGGCGGCTTCATCAAGGGCTTCCTGCCCGCGGGCCTGCCGGTCTTCGTGATCCCGCTGCTCTTCCCGATCGAGGTGATCGGCTTCTGCATCAAGCACGGCGTGCTGGCCATTCGTCTCTTCGCCAACATGCTGGCGGGCCACCTCGTGCTGGGCGGATTCCTCGGTCTGATCTTCGTCTACCAGAGCTACGCGATGACGGCGGTGTCGATTCCGCTGGCTCTGTTCATCAGCTTCCTGGAACTGCTGGTCGCGTTCCTGCAAGCCTACGTCTTCACCCTGCTCGCCACCCTGTTCATCGGCGGCACGGTGCACCCGGATCACTGATCCGGTGTTCTCGGGCCGGATGCCCGGGAGCAACAGTCTGGATAGCGGCCTCCCCGGCGGTCGGGGCGGTCACCGAGATTGATCCGGTCTCAGCGTGCGGGCCGGTTCGAGAGAATTGGAACCGGGGCTTCGGCTCCGTGAGAAAGAGCACGACCAAGGAGAGCTTCAGGATGCTTGCCAAGTTCGCCAAGACTGCCTTCGTCTTCTTCGCCACCCTCTTCGTCCTCAGCGCCGGCGCCTTCGCGCAGGACAACGCCCTCGAGATCGCCAAGGTCTCGACCTACAACTTCGCCTACCTCGCCGCCGGCATCGCGGCGGGCCTCGCCACGATCGGCGGCGCCTACGGTATCGGCAAGCTGGCCACCGCGGCCATGGAAGGCACCGCTCGTCAGCCCGAGGCCGGCGGCGCGATCCGCGTGTCCATGATCATCGCGGCGGCGCTCATCGAAGGTTTCACCTTCTTCGCCATCATCGTCGCCCTCCAGCTCGCCGGTAAGTGAGACCGGGTCCGGTTCGCGGACAAGATCCTGTTTCTCCCATCGGGGACTGACGGAGACGAAGATGCTTTTCCTCGCAGGTAGCGCCACCAGTTTCGACCCGCTCCACGTCGAGCCCGGGTTCCTGCTCTGGTCGGCCGTCACCTTCGCGATCCTGCTCGCCATCCTCTACAAGATCGGATGGGGGCCGCTCACGAAGACGATCGACGAGCGCGAGTCGAAGATTCGCGGCGACATCGAGGCGGCCGAGAAGGCCCGCATCGAGGCCGAGGCGGACATGGCTCGCTACAAGCAGCAGCTCGATCAGGCCGCCGAGGAAGCCAAGAGCCTCCTCGGTCAGGCCCGGGAAGCCGCCGAGCGCGCCAAGGAGACGATCCTGGGCGAGGCCAAGGAGCAGGCCGACAGCCTGCGCAACCAGGCGACGCGCGAGATCGAGGCCGCCCGCGACAAGGCGATGGCCGAGATCAAGGGTTACATCGTCGACGTGGCGATGGCCGCCTCCCGCAAGTTCATCGCGGAGGGCGTCGACGAGAAGGTGCACGAGCGCCTGGTCGACGAGGTCCTCGCCAAGGCGGCGGAGAACAACTGATGAGCAAGGCTGCGGCAGAACGCTATGCCGGGGCGCTCTTCGAGCTGGCGGTCGAGAAGGGTGTCGTCGATGCGGTGGCCGAAGGGCTGCTCGCGGTGCGGAAGGCTCTCCAGGACGACGCCGGGGCGGCGAAGGACTTCTTCGCCCCCCGGGGCACCGCTCAGGAGAAGCACCGCATCGCCGACACGAAGCTTCTCGGTGACGTCCACCCCCTGGTGGCGAATCTGGTGCGGCTGCTGATCGACCGTCGTCGCGAGGGATCGCTCTGGTCGCTCATCCTCTGCTTCTTCGAGCTGCGCGAGCAGGCCGACGGCGTGCTTCGTCTCACCGTCGAGACGGCCCGCCCGCTGGACGAAGCAGGACGGGAGGGGCTGACGGACAAGCTCTCGAAGGCGACGGGCAAGAAGGTCATCCCCGAGGTGCGGGAGAACGCCGAGCTGCTCGGCGGGATGCGCATCACGGTCGGATCGACCCGGATCGACGGCTCGCTCAGGCGGTCCCTCGAAGGTCTCGGAAAGCGCCTCAAGTCGGCCCTCTGAGGCCGAGTGAATGATCGAACAAGGACGCGGCAAGAGCGCGGAGTTCAATTGACCATGGATATCAATCCGGCAGAAATCACCTCGGTCCTCAAGCGGGAGATCGAGGGCTACGACTCGAAGGTCGAGGTCGAATCGATCGGAACGCTGATCAGCATCGGCGACGGCGTGGCTCGCGTGAGCGGCCTGCGCGACTGCCAGATGAGCGAGATGCTCGACTTCGGCAACGGCGTGTTCGGCATCGCGCTGAACCTCGAGGCCGACACCGTCGGCACCGTCATCCTCGGCGACTACACCAAGCTGATCGAGGGTCAGACGGTCAAGGGAACCGGCATGATCATGTCGGTGCCGGTCGGCGAGGCCATGCTCGGCCGCGTCGTCAACGCGATCGGCGAGCCGATCGACGGCAAGGGCGCGATCAAGACCGACGTGACCTACCCGGTCGAGGGCCGCGCGCCGAACGTGCTCGAGCGCCAGCCGGTGCACGAGCCGGTGCAGACCGGCATCGTCTCGATCGACGCGATGATCCCGATCGGTCGCGGTCAGCGCGAGCTGATCATCGGCGACCGTCAGACGGGCAAGACCGCCATCTGCGTCGATACGATCCTCAACCAGAAGGGCAAGGACCTCATCTGCATCTACGTGGCCGTCGGCCAGAAGATGTCGACGACCAAGAGCGTCCAGGCCGTCCTCGAGAAGCACGGCGCGATGGACTACACCATCATCGTGAACGCGCCGGCCTCCGACAGCGCCGCCCTCCAGTGGCTCGCACCCTTCGCCGGCACGGCGATGGGCGAGTACTTCCGTGACCGCGGTCAGCACGCGCTGGTCATCTACGACGATCTCTACAAGCACGCGATGGCCTGGCGCGAGGTGTCGCTGCTGCTGCGTCGTCCCCCGGGCCGTGAGGCCTTCCCGGGCGACGTCTTCGCGCTCCACAGCCGCCTGCTCGAGCGCTCGGCCAAGCTCGCCGCGGACGCCCACGAGCAGAACCCCGGCCAGTACAAGGCCGGCGCCGGTTCGCTCACCGCGCTGCCGATCGTCGAGATCCAGCAGGGCGACGTCACGGCCTACATCCCGACGAACGTCATCTCGATCACCGACGGTCAGATCTACCTCGAGACCGACCTCTTCAACGCGGGCATGCGTCCCGCGGTGAACGCCGGTCTCTCGGTGTCGCGAGTCGGCGGTTCGGCGCAGATCAAGGCGATGAAGAAGGTCGCCGGTCAGCTCCGTCTGCAGATGGCGCAGTTCCGCGAGCTCGCGGCCTTCACCCAGTTCGCCTCCGACCTCGACGCGGCCACGCTGGCCCAGCTGACCCGAGGCGAGCGTCTGGTGGAGATCCTGAAGCAGCCGCAGTACGAGCCGATGCCGGTCGAAGAGCAGATCTACATGATCTACGCCGGCACCAATCGCTACCTCGACAACGTCGCGATCGCGAGCGTGAAGAAGTTCCAGAAGGAATTCCTCGCGTTCATGCGCGATCGCTACCCGCAGGTCGGCGAGGCGATCGTCTCGACCGGCAAGTTCGAGGATGAACAGATCGAGTTGCTGAAGTCGGCCCTGGCCGAGTTCAAGAAGACTTTCACTGCCTGAGGTATAGAGCGTGAAGGGCGTCAAGGAACTCAAAGCCCGACTGAAGAGCGTCGGCAACATCAAGAAGGTGACGAGCACGATGGAGCTCGTGGCCACGGCGAAGATGAAGAAGCTCCAGGAGCGCGCCATGGCGACGCGCCCCTATGCCGACACCATCCGCGCCATGATGTCGCGTGTCGCGGCCTTCGTCGGGGACGACGTGTCGCCGCTCCTCAGACGACCCGAGAAGGTCGAGAAGGAGTGCGTGGTCATCGTCGCCGGCGACAAGGGCCTCTGCGGCGCCTTCAACGCCAACGTGATCCGCAAGGGCTGGCACTACGTCCGCGATCGGAAGGCCGAGGGCGTCCACGTCGATGTCTACACCTTCGGCCGGCGCGCCACCGGAGCGATGAAGAAGCTCAAGATCGGCTCCTTCGGCGCCTGCGCCGAGCGGGTCGAGCTGGTGAGCTACCGGGAGGTCGCTGACGTGATGCGGCTGCTCTCCGGGGCCTTCATCCGCGACGAGTACCAGAAGGTCACCCTGGTCTTCACGCGCCTGCGCGGCGCGATGAGCTTCGACCCCGTGGTCGAGCCCATCCTGCCGCTACCGGTGGCGGAGAAGTCCGAGGACCCGGCCGAGAACGAGGCCGAGCTCGACTACATCCTCGAGCCCTCGCCGGAATACATCATGGCGCGACTGATCCCGAAGTCGCTCGAGATGAAGCTCTACAACGGCGTGCTGGAGTCCCTGGCCTCGGAGTTCGCCTCCCGCCGCATCGCGATGAAGAATGCGACGGATTCGGCGTCCGAGATGATCACGGACCTGACGCGCGAGTACAACAAGGCCCGCCAGGCGGGTATCACGTCCGAATTGCTCGAGATCACCGCCGGCGCGGAAGCGCTCAAGGGCTGATCGCGGTCGAAGTTAAGAGGAGACAGCCGTGAACATCGGCAAGGTCCACGAAATCGTCGGCGTCGTCGTTGACGTCAAGTTCGAGCCCGGCAAGTTGCCCGAGATCTACAATGCTCTCGAGGTGACCAGCGGAACCGGTGCTCTCGTCACCCTCGAGGTCCAGCAGCACCTGGGCAACGACGTCGTTCGCACGGTCGCCATGAGCACCACCGACGGCATCGTCCGCGGCGCCGAGGTCAAGGACACCGGAACGGCGATCACGGTCCCGGTCGGCGAGGATGCGCTCGGCCGCGTCTACAACCTGCTGGGTCAGCCGCTCGACTCGGGCGCCCCTCCGACCGGAGAGCGCTGGCCGATCCATCGACCGGCGCCGGCCTTCGAGGTGCAGAAGACGGTCAGCGAGACCTTCAACACGGGCATCAAGGTCATCGACCTCCTGGTGCCCTTCGCGAAGGGCGGCAAGATCGGTCTCTTCGGCGGTGCGGGCGTCGGCAAGACGGTCCTCATCCAGGAGCTGATCCACGTCGTCGCGAAGCAGCACTCCGGCTACTCGGCCTTTGCCGGCGTCGGTGAGCGTACCCGTGAGGGCAACGACCTCTTCCTCGAGATGAAGGAGGCGAACGTCCTTCCCTCGACCGCCCTGGTCTTCGGTCAGATGAACGAGCCGCCGGGCGCGCGTCTCCGCGTCGCGCTCTCCGCGCTCACGATGTGCGAGTACTTCCGCGACGTCATGGGCAAGGACGTGCTCCTCTTCGTCGATAACATCTTCCGCTTCGTGCAGGCCGGTTCCGAGGTGTCCGCGCTCCTCGGCCGCATGCCCTCGGCGGTGGGTTACCAGCCGACCCTGAACTCGGAGATGGGTGCGCTCCAGGAACGCATCACCTCGACGCGCGACGGCTCGGTGACCTCGATGCAGGCCGTCTACGTGCCTGCGGACGACATCACCGACCCGGCGCCCGTCGCGACCTTCGCGCACCTCGACTCGACGATCCTGCTCGAGCGCTCGATCTCGGAGCTCGGGATCTACCCGGCCGTCGA